>CAINEZ010000149.1 GCA_903847905.1 uncultured Bacteroidota bacterium | reverse complement strand
GTTTGCGACTTTTGGGTAATTGCTTTTTGTAATTAAAACTTTTTTACTTTTGTTTCAATACATATTATGTAAAACCAAATTAACTTTTTTTATATGAAAAAACTCAACTTAACAATCCTGATCCTGTTATGCGCTTCCATAATGTTTGCCCAAAAAACACAAAAAAAAGACAAAGCGATTTTTAAAGAATACAAAGCAGGATATTACCAGAACTCAATTCTTAAAGGTATTGAAGATTATGAAAAGACTGATGAAAAACCTACTGTTACAAAAAAATTCAAGATTGATTTAACCGGTATTGATGCTCCAACTTCTGTTGATCAGTTCACTAAATTCTGGTATCAACCGCCTATTTCGCAGGGAAATGCCGGAACCTGCTGGTGCTTTTCGACTATTTCATTTTTTGAATCGGAAGTTTACAGGCTCTATAAGAAAGACGTGAAGCTTTCTGAAATGTACACTGTTTACTGTGAATATATTGAAAAAGCTAAGGAGTTTGTAAAAACTAAAGGTAAATCTAAATTTGGCGAAGGTTCGGAAGGCAATGCTGTAACAAGGATGTGGAAAAAATATGGAGTGATCCCTGAATCGGATTATAGCGGAATGTTGCCAGGACAAACTTTTTACAATCATGAAAAGATGTTTGATGAAATGGATACTTATTTAAAAGCCGTTAAAACAAATTGCGAATGGAACGAAGACGAAGTGGTTGCCACAATTAAATCTATTATGAACGGATACATGGGTACGCCTCCTGCAAAAGTTACCGTTGAAGGAAAAGAAATGACTCCTAATGAATATCTGAAAAATGTTCTGAAATTAAATCTTGATGATTACATTGATGTAATGTCGTTGTTGGAAAACCCATATAATACCAAATGCGAATATGTTGTTCCTGACAATTGGTGGCACTCTGCCGATTACTATAATGTTTCATTGGAAGATTATATGAGTATTATTAAATATGCAATTAAAAATGGTTACACCATAGCGCTTGGAGGCGATGTTTCTGAGGCAGGCTTTGAACCAATTGCTCAAGTCGCTGTAGTTCCTACATTCGATATCCCTTCAGAATATATTGATGAAAACGCCCGTCAGTTCCGCTTTAGCAATGAAAGCACTACCGATGATCATGGAATTCATTTAGTAGGATATTACGAAAAAGATGGTACTACCTGGTTTCTTATAAAAGATTCAGGCGCCGGTTCGCGCAATGCAGGCAAGGATAGCAAGAATTTCGGTTTTTATTTTTTCCACGAAGATTACGTGAAATTAAAAATGATGGATTTTATGGTGCATAAGGATGCGATGAAAGATGTGCTAAAGAAATTCACCAAGTAACGCCTGAAATAACAAGGTTCTCAGAAAATAGATAACAAAAATTGTTATCTATTTTTTTTTGTTTTTTGTTGATTATTGTTATACTTTTGTTACCCAATTTACACTTAAACACCAAAGGGATAACGATAAAATAAATTAATGTTTGACTTTAATTTAATTAACATGAAAACTAAAAACAACATTTGGATTTACTCATTAATTATAATGAGTTTTGTATTAATATTCAACAGCGGCTGTAAGCGAGATGATAGTCATATCAATGTAATTCCGGCAGCGAAGGTTTATACAACACTGGATAGAACAATTGTTCCTGATGCCGTGCCTGCAACACCAACAGTCCTGATTAATGATCCTGCTAATTTTGCAAGCCATGGATATGGCACATGGCATTACGGACCTGGGGTTCCTTGTCAAAAAAGACTGGACCTTATGCCGTCAGGGTATAACTATACATCGGTTACACAAGCCTCCAAACTTCTTCGTTTTTTTACCATTACCGATATTCATATAACCGATAAAGAATCGCCTGCACAAGCAATCTTTTTTGCTCCTTATGCCGGGCAAAATGGAATTTCGTGTTACTCACCACTTATGCTTTATACCACGCAAGTTCTTGATGCAACTGTTAAAACAATTAATGATCTTCACCAACAGAATCCCTTCGATTTGGGTTTGGCACTGGGGGATATGGCAAATTGTTCACAGTACAACGAATTAAGATGGTTTATAGACGTCATGGACGGACAAACAATAACACCCTATTCTGGCGTTCAAAAACCCGGAACAAATAACCATTATCAGGACGCATTTAAGGCTGTAGGACTCAATCCGGCTATACCCTGGTATGCCACTCTTGGCAATCATGACCATTTTTGGTTAGGTTCAAAGCCTATAAACACTAGGGTTCAAAATGCTTTAATTGGTGATTCCATCCTTCAACTTGGCAATATATTTACTGACCCCAATGCAATGAATGAAAACACATTTTCGATGGGTACCATAGACGGAAGCACGCAATATGGTACTATCATTGGTTCTGGCGTTGTTGCAAATATGGGAACTATTCCCACGGTTTCTCCTGACCCAAATCGCCATGCTCTTACAATACCTGATTGGGTAAACCAATTTAGTACGACAACTTCAAATCCTGTAGGACATGGATTTATCCAGTCTGATCCGGCAAATGTATTAGGTGCATGTTACTCTTTTGTACCAAAATCAAATGTACCCCTTAAAATTATTGTGCTCGATGATACCCAGGATGCTACAGAAGCGCCTTATGAAGAAGGTATTTACGGACATGGCGAACTTACTACAGACCGTTACAATTGGCTAATGGCGCAACTTCAGGCAGGTCAGGATGCAAACCAGCTAATGATTATTTCAGCACACATACCTATTGGTGTATCTGCCGTAGGAACCCCTATGGATTGGAAACCTGTTCTTCCCGGCTATTCGAGTGAGAAAAATCTTATAGCACAACTCCAGTCATTCCCAAATCTTATCCTTTGGGTAGTTGGTCATCGCCATCTTAACAATGTTACGGCATTCCCATCTACCGATCCAACTCATCCCGAAAATAGCTTCTGGGAAGTCGAAACAAAATCGTTAAGAGAATTTCCTGAGGAATTCCGCACATTTGATATAATGCGCAACAGCGACAATACAATTTCCATAATTACTACCGACGTAGATCCTGATATGGCAGATGGCTCTCTGGCTGCCATTGGGCGCTCCTATGCAATCGCCTCAAATCAAATCTATGGATTGGTAGGGCAACCTTTAGCAACCGGCTCAGTTTCGTACAACGCCGAACTGGTTAAACAATTAAGCCCTGGAATGAAAGATAAGATAAAGAATTACTGAACAACTGAACAACTATAAACAAGTAATAAGTTTTTATTCAGAATGACGGGGGTTATCGTTAACCTGATCAAAAAAAGTGGAGTCCAGACACACTCTAAAAACGGGGCGATACCGACCTGTCTGCCGACAGGCAGGAAAGCCTTATAAGTAAGTAGGAAAACAATTCTAACACAACAACAATATGAAAAAACTATTTTTTACTTTACTCTTTTTAGCCGGCATCTTTAATGCTATGGCACAACATCCCACATGTGATGGTAATCGTTATAAAAATTTCGCATTTGGAGCAATTGATTCAACAATTAATGTTAAGTATGGGCAAAACTACACCATGAATAATGTCCTCGACACATTGATGATGGATATATATCAACCTCACTCCGATGTTGCTGCCAAAAGACCATTAATTATTATTATACATGGAGGTGGATTTGTTTCGGGTACCAGGCAATCTTATAGCCCTTTATGCCGCTACTTTGCATATAAAGGATTTGTTACGGCAACCATTGATTATCGCTTGATTGATGTTCCTGTGTTTGATTCTTTAGCTATAACAGAAGCAATGATTAAGGCAATGAGCGACGCTAAAGCATCAGTTCGGTTTTTTGTTGAAGACGCAGCTACAACTAATTTATACAGGATTGACACGAATTATATTTTTATTAAAGGTGGTTCTGCAGGCGCGGTGACTGCCTCTCAGATTGCATACCTCGATTCTTCCGATAGTATTCCCTCATATGTTATGAATTTAATTACGGCTAATGGAGGTTTTAAAGGAAACAGCAGCACGAATACTTCCTATTCAACACCGATCAAAGGGGTAATAAGTTATTCAGGGGCGCTTTGGCGTAAAGAATGGATTGATGCCGGAGAACCAGCCCTCTTTTGCGCTCACGATGAACTCGATACCATCGTCCCTTGCAATTATGGCTTATCTAAAGCTCAACCTTTTCCTGTGTATTTTTATGGAAGTTGTGTCATGCAGCAGGAAGCCGACTTAAAAGGAGTTTATAATGGTATTTATATAAACAATAATAGCAGCGGACACATGGCTTATTTTGGTCCCACTGCTATAAAAGATACTGTGCTACAGAGATCTTCCAACTTTCTTTATGACATAATATGTAACAATATCCTTTCTTCAATAAATAACCAGGAAAATATTGGCTCAAAAATTCAAATATATCCCAATCCTGCCATAGATAAGATTACTATTGAATGCCATCAAAAAGCCACTATAGAAATTTTAAATATCGAAGGGCAGATTATTAAAACAATAAATAACGACGACACAGAGATGTCCATTGATTTAAAAAATTTACCAGGCGGGATTTATATAATAAAAGCAAAGACGGACAAGGAAATTATGGTAAAGAAATTTATTAAAGAGTAACAGCCCGAGCGCAACTTCGCATCGCTTCCATGACTTGTAGCTGAAAGGATACAGCAGTGCGTTTAAAAAATATTATTTCGCTTGTAACGTTGGACAGTCCTTGATTGTGTGTACCTCATGTTTAACTTAAACATTTTATGATGAGTAATATTTATAACGACAATACTTATTTAAATAATAACCCTACCTGGAATGAAGAAGATGCACCCGTCAAAGCCAATAATATCATCCGGTTATTAAACCGTAATCATATTTATTTCGAAACTGTATGTGAAATTGGCTGCGGTAGCGGAGAAATATTAGTTCAACTTGCAGCTAAATTTAATGAAGTTGTAAATTTTTTTGGATTTGACATTTCAAAAGATGCAATTAATATTGCCAAAAGAAAAGAAACTAATAGAATAAAATTTGAACACAAAGATATAACTGAAGCTACCGAAAAGAATTTTTTTGATTTACTTTTAGTAATTGATGTAATTGAACACGTTGATAATTATTTTAAATTCTTAGATGATATAACTTTGATGGGGAAATATACAATTTTTCACATACCTCTGGATATATCCGTATGGTCGTTATTTAGGGAAAAGATATTAATAGAATCAAAAAATAGAGTTGGTCATATTCACAATTTTACAGAAGAATTTATTCAGAGTATTTTAATGGATAAAGGTTTTAAGATTATTGATAAGCTATATACTGCACCCACCTTTAGGACTATGCCTTTTAAACAAAAAGTAATTAACCGAATCAGAAAAATAGTATTTATAATACATAAGAAATTTTGCACAAAAACTTTTGGCGGTTATTCAATTCTATTATTAACAGAAAACAACACACAACATTCGGTATAGTTTATGGCTTGGGTTCTTACCGTTTTGCAGGTTCGCAGGCAGATAACCGGCAGGACTACGGCAATAAGAGTAATGGTTTTTCCGTGCGTTATGTTATGGATTAAGACTATTTGAATAGGATACCAACGAAACACTAATACCGATAGCGCATTCAAAATAGTCCAATTACGACTTCGTCCTGTTTTCCGCACTTTTTCGGGACACCCACTGTAACCCTTGATATTACTGATATGTTTTTTAATTTTGGGTGTCCCGAAATTTTGAAAACATGTTTATAAGAGAAAAGAAAAATCGTTCAGGAAGCACGTCAGTACAGG
>CAINEZ010000148.1 GCA_903847905.1 uncultured Bacteroidota bacterium | reverse complement strand
TTTACCTTTGTTCATAGGAGCAATAAATTTAACTCCTAACATAAGAATTTCAAATCGTCACGCAACTAAAAAGTTCGTTTAATTTAGATATACAAGGATTTCAAAGAACGATTTTTATTTTTTAATGGACACTAATGATAATAAATATTGTAAAAAAGCCCCCGTACATTACGGAGGCTTTCATCAAAATACTAGTATCATTATTTTGCATACTTAAAATTTTTCCCAAAATATTTAGCCGTAGTTCCCAGCATTTCTTCAATCCTCAACAACTGGTTATATTTTGCTATTCTTTCGGAACGACATGCGGAACCTGTTTTTATCATACCAGTTTTTAATGCAACAGAAAGGTCGGCTATTGTTGTATCTTCCGTTTCGCCTGAACGGTGGCTAATTACGGCAGTATATCCATTAACTTTAGCAAGTTCTACAGCATTAATTGTTTCGGTTAATGTACCTATCTGATTCAATTTAATAAGAATAGAATTTGCAACACCCTTATCAATCCCTTGCTGTAAGCGTTCTACATTTGTTACGAAAAGATCATCGCCAATAAGTTGAATCTTATCGCCAAGCGCTTTAGTCATTAGATTCCATCCTTTCCAGTCATCTTCAGCCATTCCGTCTTCAATAGAAATGATAGGATATTTTTTTACCCAGTCTTTCCAATAGCTTACCATTTCAGAAGGTTTTAACTTATCTCCTGTAGATTTATGGAGATGATAAACTTTTTCTTCAGGAATATAATATTCGGAAGCTGCCGGATCTAGAGCAATAAAAACATCCTTACCTGCTTTGTATTTAGCAGCATCAATTGCCTGCAATATTACTTTTATGGCTTCTTCATTCGATTTCAGGTTAGGTGCAAATCCGCCTTCATCACCTACATTCGTTGAATGTCCGAGTTTTTTTAGAACATTTTTCAGGCTGTGAAATATTTCCGTGCCCATACGTATAGCATCCGAAAAAGTATCAGCTCCAACAGGCATGATCATAAACTCCTGGAAGTCTATACTATTATCAGCATGTGAACCACCATTCAAAATATTCATCATCGGTATAGGAAGCAGATTTGCATTTACTCCGCCAAAGTAACGGAACAATGGTTGCTGTGCTTCCTGGGCAGCTGCTTTTGCGCATGCAAGTGATACTCCTAAAATTGCATTTGCTCCAAGGTTCGATTTGTTAGGAGTTCCGTCAAGTTCAATCATTAATTCATCTATTCCATTCTGTTCTGCCACATCAATTCCGTTTAGCTCTTCACGTAACGTTTTATTTACATTCTGAACAGCTTTTAAAACACCTTTACCTATATATAAATCTTTATCCTTGTCCCTTAATTCATGAGCCTCATGTATTCCTGTAGATGCTCCCGAAGGAACTGATGCTCTCCCTAATGCACCTGTTTCCGTAACAACATCAACTTCAATTGTCGGATTTCCCCTTGAATCAAGGATCTGCCTTGCCTGTATATGTATAATCTGTCCCATAGTTAATTTTTTAGATGCTTAAAATTATAAAAAAAAAATAAAAAAAAGGATAAAGTTTAAATTCTTTATCCTAACAATAATTTATTATTAAAGAAATTACTTTTTATTTTCTTCTTCTGAGGATTCTTCCTGTTTTTCTTCAGTTTTATTTTCCTGTTCCTGCTGTTCTTCCACTTTATCTTCTATTGCAGGAGTTTCGCTCTTTGAAGTTTTTTTTGCAGGAGTTTTTTCTTTCGTAACTTCTGTATCTGAACTATCAGTAATCTTTTTTGAAACACCACGGCTGCGTCTTGTTGTTTTTGCTTTCTTTTCCTTTGTTTCGGACAAAAGATTTTCATTATAATCAACTAATTCAATGAGGCACATATCGGCATTGTCGCCTTTACGGAAGCCTGTTTTCATGATTCTGGTATATCCGCCCGGTCTTTGCTCAATTTTTGATGCAACTTCTCTGAACAATTCAGTAACAGCTTCTTTGTCCTGTAAATAACTAAACACAACCCTTCTTGAATGTGTGGAATCTTTTTTTGATCGTGTGATCAGGGGTTCTATATAGGTTCTTAGCGCTTTTGCCTTTGCTAAGGTAGTAGAAATCCTTTTCTTCTTACTTAAAATCAACGACACAGCCATGTTTGATAGCAATGCTTGCCTGTGAGAACTTGTTCTCCCTAAATGATTTATTTTATTTCCGTGTCTCATTTCTTATATACTTTTTATTGCTTAATTGTTTAATGATTAAATTGTTTAATTGCCTGAAATATTTTTATCGTATGACATTTTATCAATTCAATAATATAACAATTCAACAATTTTATTAATCCTTATCTAATTTATATTTTGATAAATTCATTCCAAAATGCAGGTTCTTTGATTTTACAAGTTCTTCCAGTTCTGAAAGTGATTTCTTTCCGAAATTTCTGAACTTCAATAAATCGTTTTTATTAAACTGAACAAGATCCGCAAGAGTTTCCACATCGGCTGCTTTCAAGCAGTTTAATGCTCTAACTGAAAGATCCATATCAACAAGTTTGGTTTTTAAAAGCTGGCGCATGTGCAGCGATGTTTCGTCAAACTCTTCACTTGTTGCTTTTTCTTCTGTATCAAGTGTTATTTTTTCATCTGAGAAAAGCATAAAATGATGAATAAGAATTTTCGCAGCTTCTTTTAAAGCATCTTTAGGGTTCACAGAGCCATCAGTAAAGACTTCCGTTACTAATTTTTCATAATCGGTTTTTTGTTCAACACGATAATTTTCAACACTGAATTTTACATTTTTTATCGGTGTAAAAATAGAATCGATAAAAATAGTTCCAAAAGGTGCGTTAAGAGCTTTGTTCTCTTCAGCAGGAACATACCCTCTTCCCTTATCAATACTGAATTCAATCGTAAGCTTCACAGAAGGATCCATATGACAAATCACTAATTCAGGATTTAAAACCTGGAAACTTGACATGAATTTATTAATATCACCAGCTGTAAAAGTATCCTGCCCTGATATTTTAACAACTACCTTTTCATTGTTCACAGTTTCGATCTGTCGTTTGAAGCGGATCTGTTTAATGTTAAGTACCATTTCTGTTACATCCTCAACAACACCTTTGATTGTTGAAAACTCATGCTCCACACCTTCAATTTTTATTGAAGTAATTGCGAAACCTTCAAGCGAAGAAAGCAATATTCTCCGAAGTGCATTCCCAACAGTAATGCCATAACCTGGCTCTAATGGACGGAATTCAAATTTCGCTTTGAATCCATCGGATTCCAGCATGATAACCTTATCGGGTTTTTGAAAAGCTAAAATTGCCATTTATATTAAATTGTTAGAAGTTTACAAATATTGATTATTACTTGGAATATAGTTCTACAATAAGTTGTTCTTTTATATTTTCAGGTATCTGGTCTCTTTGAGGATAGCTTGCTATCTTGCCTTCCATAGCTTCCTGATTCCATTCAAGCCAAGGATACTGATGCTTTCTCCCTTCCAGCGAATTAGTAATAGTTTCCAGTGATTTTGACTTTTCGCGCACACCAATAACATCACCCACTTTCAAAGTATAAGAAGGAACATTAGCCACTTTCCCATTCACTGTTATATGCCTGTGCGAAACCAATTGTCTTGCGCCATCTCTGGTTGGAGCAATACCAAACCTGAATACAACATTATCAAGTCTTGCTTCAATAAGCTGCAAAAGGTTTTCACCTGTAATACCTTTTTTATGGGAAGCTTTTTCAAATGTATTGGCAAACTGTTTTTCAAGAATACCATAAGTATATTTTACTTTTTGCTTTTCCATCAACTGAATTCCATATTCGGAAGTTTTCCTTTTCTTTTTGGAATTTCCATGCATACCAGGAGGATAATTCTTTTTTTCGTAGTTTTTATCGGGTCCGTAAATAGGTTCTTTGAACTTTCTTGCGATTCTGGATTTTGGACCAATATATCTTGCCATTTTATTTAAATTATTTTTTTATAAGTTCTTTTTGTTTGCTCTTTTTGTTATTTACTTTGCGTCATTTATTGTCATTTACTTCGTGTCATTTTTTAATTTATTGTCATT
>CAINEZ010000147.1 GCA_903847905.1 uncultured Bacteroidota bacterium | reverse complement strand
TTTATTTTCACAAAATTCTCTCAAAAGAGTTATAATTTTTTGCTGTCGATCTTGAATGATTTGTTTTTCCATGTGTCACAATAGTTTTTTTATTTTCATTAAACGCTTGCCACTAACGAGCAAGCATTGCTTACATTGGCGGACAAGTCAGACGGAGTCGGACGTGTCCGCCGTAATAATATTTATTAAACCACACTGCGCTGCACCGTCAACCACCCGCCATTGAAGCAATGCAAAGTTAGGCGTATGTGCGATAGTCAGATGTTATTTATTGAAAGTCTTATTAGCCCATGTAAAAAACTCTGTCAGGCTGAAAACGAATATTTTCTTGTCGTCGTTTTCTTCGGTAGTATATTTCTTTTGTTGTACAGCGTCTTTAAGCCATTTGATTGCACCTGTTTTCCAGCCACCACCATCAATTAAAATCATAATTGACTTTTCCGGCATAGCTTCAATAGTGTTCAAGTATAAGTAAGGAAGTTTCTCGTCAACGGAACCTGCCACTTGTTGCCACTTACATTCAATACGAATGTTGAGTTTATACTTTTTTGAAATAAGCAAAAATTCAGTGTTGCCTTTATGCTCGTAAACAGTCGTAAATGGTACGTTTTCAAGTAAAAGTTCTTCTTCGTAATTTTCTTTATTCTTGTCCCAAACACGATAGTTTATTAACTCAACTCCCTTGCCTGTGAGAACAGTTTTTACTGCTACTTCAAGTTGATTTCCCGTAATGTTGCTTTTAGTTCCTTTTTCCATTAGGCAGTTGCATAATTTGTTACTATAATTTCATTAATTGCTCCACGTTTAGAAGGGTCTGAATTTATCATACGCCTTGCAGGGATTCTCAAAATGTTGTAGTCTTTATAAATTTCATCAAAGAAATTATCATTTGGGTCAAGGTTTTTGGGATCGGAATTGCTTAACATTAGTTTAGAACCCTTCTTGTCAAGTTGCTTATAGAGTAGAGCTAGTTGAAACTGTTCGTTATCTGCAAAGTCGTGTTTGCTATATGCTTTGAAACTTGCGGTTTTACTTATTGGTCTATATGGTGGATCAAAATATATAAATGATTTAGCTTTTAAATCCTTGATTATTTCTTTGAAGTCTGCCTTTTTAATTTCTGCAATTTCTAATACTTTTGATACTGCTAATAAATTATTTTCATCACAAATAGTTGGGTTGTCATAGTCTCCGGCAGGTGAATTAAATTCGCCCTTTGAGTTAACTCGGTAAAGTCCATTGAAGCAAGTTCTGTTTAAGAATATGAGTTGTGCTGCTCTTGGAAACCAACTCTCAGAATACTTGTTGTAGTCAATGTTAAAGCGTTGTAAGTTGTAATTCGTGCGTTGGTCATAAAAAAAATCTTGACGTTTTTCTTTGTCAAGTCTTGAGTATGTTTTTTGATAGCGGTATAAGAAGTCAATTAATTTTGAAACGTCTTTTTGGATGACTTTGTATGTTAAAATAAGTTCATCATTGATGTCATAGAGATAGGCACTTTCAATGTCGTAATTTTGTGCTATGTCAAAGAAAACAGCACCACTACCCAAGAATGGTTCGTAAAAGGTTTTAATTTTCTTGGCTTTGAGTTGTTGGGGATATAATGCCTGAAATTTATTAAGGAGTTGTCCTTTACCACCTGCCCATTTTAAAAAGGGTCGTGCTCCTAAATTGTATGGCTGGAAAAGGTCTTCAGCCTTTGAATTTACTTCTTCTTTGACCTTATATTTTGTTTTAGTTATTGTCGGCATGAGTGTTAAATAGAAAAGTCAAATTTAGAAAAAAAAACAATACAATATTTATCAATAATTAATTAATAATATCTTTAGTCGCATTACGCCTAACGATCAAGGGCTGCGACCGGCGGCGGTTTTAGAGCACGTTCCTGTCTGCCCCACAAATATTTTTTAAAGTTACAAAAGTTTCTGTCAACCATTAACCGCCGCTGATTGCAGACCTAAGTTAGCCATATGTGCAATTATTATTTTAATAATCTTGTCAATTATCAATGATTATAAGTTTGTCTGTCGCAAATTTCTTATTGTATTGCATCAGTTGCAAAAAGTAAAGTCCACTTGGTAAATTATCCCGCTGCAAAGTGATTGTCTGTCCCGTAATATTTTTTATTTGTTTTACAGTCTGTCCGTATGAATTGTAAAGTGTCAAGGTTGCACTTTTTAAAATGTTGTCTGTCTGCAATGTTGTCTGCATGGAAAAAGGATTGGGAAAAAAACTGAAGCTGTTGTTATTTACAATTTCATTGATTCCAATTACTAATCCACATCCGGGATTATAGACACTGTCGTTGTATGCTGATTCAATATGTGATGTATTATAAACCGCAGTAACATGAGTGTAAAAAATTGCTGGATTGTACATAAAATTGCAATATGTAGTATTGGGATCGCCTATGCATGGTTCACACGAGATACCTATATCAGTTGTGAAAAGATATAAAGAGTCATCTCGATATATATTATACCCAACTAATGTATCTGTTAGAGATAAATTTGGTTGAGACCAGATTAGCTCAAAACAATTATGAGGCGTTTCATATGAGCAATTAAATTGTAAATTTTTAATAGGGTTCAGTTGCCCGTATGCAACTGTAAATGTTAAGAATGTTGTTGTCAAGAAGAGTAATAGTTTTTTCATAGTTTATTTTTTGCATTATGGCTAACGATGAAGGGCTGCGACCGGCGGCGTTTTAGAGCACCTGCCCGTCCGGTCAGGCGGGCTTCCGTGTCTGCCCCACAAATAATTTTTAAAGATACAAACTTTTCTGTCAACCACCCCCGATAGCTATCGGGACCGCCGATGGTGGCAGACCTAAGTTATAGCCTGTGGTTTATACTCAGTGTAATTATTCTAGGTAAAAGTCTCCATAAACGCTACATAAATCATCGTGAAACCCCCAACCGATATTTCTTGTATCGTCAACAATTTTTTTTGCTCTGTCAGAAAACTGATCAAGTATTTTTTCTTTCTTCATAATTGTCAATGCTTGTGAATAAACACTTGCAACGCTATTATAGAATGGTTCGTCAATGTCGCCAAATTCGTTAGTACACTCTACACCTGTCTCAACGTAAAAAAGCATTAAGTCAGTAAGCAAATCGTTAGATGTACCAAGTTTTCTAAAGTCTGCAATTGCTTTCTTTCCATCAGAAAGTCGAAGTCTATCACCACGTTTTGGGAAAAATGCTTCGTAAACTTTGTCCTTGTATTTCGCAAGAAGCTCTTTCTCGTTGGGGTTTACATAGAAATCGAAAAACTCTTTTACAGATTTGTTCTTTTTATACAAGTCAAGCACTAAGTCAATAAGATTGTCCTTGTCAAGATTTTTAAGTTCTTTTTTTATGTCTGTCAGTCCCATATTTTGTGTTAAGGTTTTTTCGTACCATTGGCTATAACGATCAAGGGCTGCGACCGGCGGCGGTTTTAGAGCACCTGCCCGTCCGGTCAGGCGGGCTTCCGTGTCTGCCCCACAAATAATTTTTAAAATTACAAACTTTTCCGTCAACCACGAACCGCAGCTGGTTGCAGACCTAAGTTAGCCACATGTGCATTTATTATTTTTATAGTCATGTCAATTGTCTGTGATTATTAATTTTTCTGTTATAAAAGTCTTGTTGTCTTGTGTCAGTTGTAAAAAATAAAGTCCAATCGGTAAATTGTCACGTTGCAAAATGATTGTCTGTCCAGAAATGTTTTTTATTTGTTTTACTGTCTGCCCGAAAGAATTGTAAACTGTGAGAGTTGCATCTTTGAAAAATTTGCCTGACTGCAAAGTTGCATGAGTTGAAAAAGGATTTGGAAGAATAGATAATTGGTTTTGCTCATGTGTTTCATCTAGAATACCAGATCCTTGCCGAGTATACTTTGCAACACAGGTCGAAGTGGATGTGCCAAAGTCAAGATGGTAATTAAGAGTCATAGAATTATAATCACTACTGAATGTTCCACTGCCCCAAAGAGCGACTTGACCGGCATATTGATTTGGTATTATAGCTGTATGATTAATACAATCCAATGTCACGTTTGCATTATAATAAGGGAAAAAATCGCTAAATTCTTGAATGATTATATCTGTACCTGTACTCGAAACAATAATCACATTGGAAGATTCGTAATGCAAATATCCACTGCACGAATCCTTTTGAATGAAAGCACCGGCCATTGCAGTATTACACTGAGCATTTGCAATTGTACCAATAAGTGCAAGTAAAATAACTATGTAAATTGTTTTCATTGTCTTGTTGTCAGTGATTATAGTGCTGACACCGCACTTTCTAAATTGTTTATATTATGAATTGTCTGTTTTTGCATTGTGGCTAACGATTAAGGGCTGCTACCGGCGGCGTTTAGCGCACTTTCGTATCTGCCGTAAAAATATTTCTCAAAGTTACAAAAGTTTCCGTCAACCACAAACACGCCGCTGGTAGCAGACCGAAGTTAGCAGTATACCCATATTTTGAGAAATGATTTTTATTTATGTTCAAATACCATTTTCGTCTGTGTCAGATATGGGGACAATCTGTTTTCCGCAAGCGAAATATATTCTTGATTTGTGTCGTAACCAACAAAGTTTCTTTCAGATTTAATTGCTGAAACAGCAGTTGTCCCGCTACCTATAAAGGGGTCAAGTACGATGTCGCCTTTGAATGAATATAATTGAATAAGTCGAAACGGAAGTTCTTCAGGAAATGGAGCAGGATGTCCAATACGTCTTGCACTTTCGGCATTCATTGTCCAAATGGATTTTGTCCATTCCATAAATTGCTCTTTAGTGATACTGTTTTCTTTTTCGATTTTTTCTCTTTTATAATCACCTTTTGAAAACACTAAAATATATTCATGAACGTCTCTAAGAATAGGATTCGCAGCACTTTGCCAACTTCCCCAAGCTGTCGAAGGACTTGCACTCGCTGCTTTATTCCAAATGATTTCACCTCTCATATTAAAGCCAATAGCAAGCATCATTTTTGAAATGTAATCTGACAATGGTATATATGGTTTTCGTCCAAGGTTAGCAACATTAATACAAGCACGACCTCCATTAATCAGGACTCTATATGTTTCTTTAAAAGCATTTTCTAATAATTTTAAATATTCACTTAATGAAAGATCATCGTCATATTCTTTAGTTACATTGTATGGTGGAGAAGTAATCATTAAATGAATCGAATTATCCGGCAACTCTTTCATATTCTCAGCAGAACCAAGAATAAATGTATTTAAAAGTTTATCAGGTAATTTATTTTCTGATTTATCCGTAATCTCCTTGCTTTCGATAGTTGAATACAATTTTGAATTGTAAAACTTAGAACTATCGTGATTGATCCTTCCGTTTGTTCCAAAAGCACTAGTGGAAGTACCACTCTTTCTAATTACTGTTGTTCCCATAATTCAATCCATCTTTTAAACGGTTTAAAGTCAATTATCTCTTTCTTCCAATTAATAGGAATTGACAAAGTGTTTTTATGTTTAAGTAATTCTTGAATCGCTTTACCACTCATTTCAACACCCCTTGGATTAGTTCCTGCCTTTGGCAGTTTTATATATGTCTCTCTACCTATATTTTCTATCACTTCAAATTGTGTTTCTTTTGGAATGTAATAAAAACCGCCACCATTATCCCAATTAATTTGTACAAAAATCATGTCGCAAGAGGGTACGTATTTTTCACTAAACTCTTTTGATTTTTCAGCATCAACAGTCCAAATAAGTTTTACACCACTTGGATTTTTTCCTGTAATGGTTTTTATTGAAATAGGATTATTATGAACTTCAACATCTACTTCCGCTTCAGTAATTGGGATTTCTGTCTTAACATTTATTTCACCAAATTTGTAAATAAACAGAGCGACGATAATTTTTTCTCTAACGGAACCGACTTCCATACCAACTTTGCCTGCTCTTGAACTTTCCAACTCTGCAAGGTGAAATAATTTTGGAAGTTTGTTTTGAATTCTTGTAACTAATTCTTTATCACAAAAAATCTCTTTAATTTTCTTATTCATTTTTTGTCAAACTTTAGTCCTATTGATTCTTTATTTTATTTTGATTCAAAGATAACATTTTTTTCGTTATGTCAATTTAACCGAAGAGTTTTTAATATGGGTTACTGCTAACGAACGTGTGTTATTTTGAGTGGCGGACTGTCAGACGGAGTCGGACGAGTCTGCCGTGATAAAATAAATAAGCTGCCAATCGCTCCACCGTCAACCACAAGCCATTAAAATAACAC
>CAINEZ010000146.1 GCA_903847905.1 uncultured Bacteroidota bacterium | reverse complement strand
TTATACCTTTTTCAATTTAACTCAATTGGTTTTCCCATATAAAAATCTAATACCTTCAACCTGAAAACATATTCATATTTTGCCTGGAGAAGATTCGATTCAGCCTCAGCCAATTTATTTTTCGCATCATTATAATCAGTAGTATTTACAAGTCCTACTTCAAATTTTTGTTCAGCATATTTGTATGATTCTTTAAGCGCTGCCACAGATTTCTGTGATGATTTATATTTATTAAGTGCGGCGGTAGCATCAGCATAAGCCTGTTGAATACTTTTGTATAAAGTGTTTTTTGCTGTCTGTAAAGTATATTCTGCGCTTTGAATGGCAATTTTAGCCTTGCTGATATTGGTATTGGTTTGCCAGCCATCAAAGACAGGTATAGAAAGATTAAAACTTATGGATTTATTTACATTGTCATTAAATTGATCTTTGAAAGGAGTGTTCTCATATTCATAAGTAAATCCGGGTGAAACAACATAAACAGGAGGTGTTTCGGAAGTAATCCCGATAGTGTCAAGACCACTTGGATTTATACCTTTTAATCTTTTGCTTGCGCCGGAATAACCTGTACCATACGAAGCTCGTAACGATAAAATAGGGCTTCTCCTTCCGCGTGCAATATACAATCCTATTTCCGAACTTGTTACTTTAAGTTCGGCGCTTTTTATTTCAGGCTGCGATTGTACTGCAAATGAATAAATCTGTTCCGGCGTAGTCTTTAATGAAGAATCAGCAGGGGTTTGAATAATGGGAATTTCTATTTTAAAGTTGTCGGTTGTGTTAAGGTCGAGCATTTGAGTAAGAATAAGATATGAGAGATCCAGATTATTTTGAGCAGTTACAACTGATAGATCTTCCGTTGCAGCCTGCGCCTCTAATGTTAGCAAGCTTCCTTTAGCAACGGTTCCAACATCTACAAGTTTTTGTGTTCTTGCCACTTGTTGATTAGTAATTTTAAGCTGGTTTTCGGCGTTATTAAGGATTTCAATATTATAAAGAATCTGGAGATAAGCAGTTGCAAGGTTCAGGGAAATATCATTCATCATTTTATCAAGGTCGTACTGGCTTGTCTGAAGATCAATCTTACTTTGTTTGATGTTGTTCAACAACTGGAATCCGCTGAAAAGAGTAACGCTACTGCTAAGGTATAAATTATCGGATTGTACCGTATTTGATGCAAATTGATTTGTGTACATATCAATGGTTTTACCATTGTTGTAACCGTGTGAAGCATTCCCGTATAAATTAGGGATTAAGCCTGTTTTGCTTTGCAGGAGGTTTATTTTTGCAAGTTGTTCATTAAGCTGCTGCTGCTTTACCTGAATATTATTGGCAAGAGCATAGTCAATACAGTTCTGGAGCGACCATTCTTTCTGCGCGTATAAAGCAGTAAAAGGAATGAAAGCCGTAAGGATTATGATGAAAAATCTTTTCATGAAATAAATATATTTACAAATGCAAATATATCAGTAATTGTGGAATAATATATATGTAAAATTTAATTTTTATTTCAATATTTTTTCAGTTCAATATTATTCGGTGGCAAATGATGTGTTAGGTAAAAAATTCTTCGTTTTGTTGCACTTCATTGGAATGACAGCGTTTATAGTTAAGGAAGATGTATCGCACATTACGATGCTATTATTATTTTATTAATTTTTATAGATATAAAAAATCAT
>CAINEZ010000145.1 GCA_903847905.1 uncultured Bacteroidota bacterium | reverse complement strand
TCTGGTATGGTTTGGTTATAACTACCATTATCGGAAATTTCCGTTGATAGACTTTGCTCTTTTTAATATATTTATCAATAATCAATTGTTAATATTATAAGTAGCAACTTGAATTAATAAATATTTTTTTAAACCTTTGGAGTTTAAAATATAATACTACTTATACATCATTCAGGTAAAGCAAAAGCGGAACAAAGTATGCATTCTTTCATAAAGAAATAATAACAGGCGGTAAAAGCAACTGGGAAGGACCTGTGTTTCTTATGGTAACGTTGAGCAGAGTCATTAGAATGTTACATCGGGTAGTGAAGTGTGATTACTCTAAAAATGAACATTCTTTATATCTTTATAAAAATAAAAAAACCGGAAGTAATCCGGTTTTTTTATTTTTAGTTTACATCAAGTAATTCAACATCGAAGATAAGGGTTGATTTTCCTGGAATTGTCTGATAATCTTTTTCACCATATCCGAGTTGATAAGGTACTATCAGGCGGACTTTTTCACCGGTTTTCATTAATGCAATACCTTCATCCCAACCTGGTATCACTTGTCCATGTCCAAGAACAAAACTAATAGGTTCTCCACGTTCAAACGAAGAATCGAATATGCTGCCATTCGTGAAATAACCAGTATAGTGAACTTTAACAGTTTTACCTACTGCTGCCTGAACACCTGCGCTATCTTTAACAATAACGTATTTAAGTCCTGAAATTGTAGTTATTGTATCTTTTCCAATAACTTTAAATGGTTCTGGAGTAATAGGCTTTTCAGCTTTTATTATTTCCACATCAAAAACCAGATTCGATTTTGCAGGAATTGCACCCTGTGCCTTTTCACCAAAAGCTAAATAATAAGGTATCAGCAAGCGCGCCTTATCACCTACGCACAGATAAGTAATTCCTTCATCCCATCCTTTAATAACTTTTCCTTTTCCTATTGGCAATGTAATAGCTTCACCGCGTTCCACGCTTGAGTCAAATATTTTTCCGTCTTCAAAATAGCCGGTGTAATGAACTTTTACATTCATTCCGGAATCTACTCTTATTCCCTTCCCCTTGCTTACTACAATATATTTCAAACCGCTTGAAAGTGAAACTGTATCTTTTCCTTTAGTATCATAAGGCTTCACACCTTCAGTAAAATCGATAAGTTCAACAGTGAAGATAAGAGTAGAATTTGGAGGAATCTTTCCCATGTTCTTATCTGCGTAACCTAACGAAGGTGGAATTGTTAGCACAGCTTTATCACCTTTGTGAAGATATGCAATACCTTCATCCCAGCCTTTTATTACATTGCCTCTTCCAAGTATAAATGAAAAAGGTGTTCCTCTTTTCACAGAACTGTCAAACACAGTATCATTGGTGAGTTTCCCAATATAATGCACTTTCACTTTGTCACCATTTTCCGGTTTTTTATTTTCAGGGTATATCTCAGTAAACATTATCTGTAAACCGGAGGATGTAGTATATACTTTGTTCTTTTCAACTTTACTGGGAAGTTGTCCTTTTACAATAACATTTGTTGTCATAATTATAAACAATAAAATAATAATCTTTTTCATAAAAAACTAATTTAAGTTCAATAAAATATTATTTAACTTCTACAAGTTCCACTTCAAAATAAAGTGGAGTATAAGGCATAATAGCTGCTCCTGATCCGTTTGCAGCATAGGCAAGACTTGATGGAATAATTAATTTTGCTTTACCGCCAACTCTCATCATTGCAATGCCTTCTTCCCATCCGGGTATAACTTGTTTTGTGCCAAGAACGAAACTTATAGGACCTTCTTTTTTGCCTACAGAAGTTTCAATTAAAGTTCCATCCAGCAATTTCAAGGTATAATGCACTTTTACAGTTTTACCATTTTCTGCTTTAGCGCCTTTCCCTTTTAATACTTCAATATAATAAAGTCCGGTAGCAGTAGGTTTTGAATATATTTTATTATCTTTTAGATATTTTTTCAGTTCTTCCGGTTCTTTAGCTTTACGTTCTTCGATCATGGCATTAATTTTTTCCATTTTCAGTTTTTTTTCTTTTTCAAAATCTGCTTTTTTCTGAATAGAAATAACTTTAACATCAATAATAATATCGCTTCCTGATTTAATAAAATCCGGAAGTTTTTGTACACCGATATTTTTCAAATAGAAAGAATCAGCATTAACAATAAAGCATGCGCTGTCGCCCACACCCATCAAGGCAAGTCCTTCGCTGATATCCCCTTGATAAATTGGTTTAATTAACATCAATGGTTGAGAGTTGCCATTACTGTTAAAAAGCACCGAATCTTTTTCTTTTTTTCCTTCTTTATCTTTCAGTTTCCACTGCATTACAACCGTCATTACATCTCCAAGTTCAGGCTTTTGAGCATCTTTATTCTGAACATAGAATTTGTATTTTAAACCACTATCGGTTTTTTTAAATTCCGAACAGGAATTTAAAGCCAAAGCTGCTGCCAGGCATAGTACTGCTAACATTGTTTTTCTTTTCATAATTTATTTTATTTGATTTTTAATAATTCAACATCATATATAAGTGTTGCCCGTTTTGGGATTTTTTTCTTAAGGACTGAAGGATTTCTTTTCCAGTTAATTCTTCAACTTCTTTTCCTTCTGGAGCCATTGCAATAAAATCTATTTTTGCATTTTCTACTACATTCTTTATGATTAAGTTACCACCTCGGTCTCCATCAACAAAAAGAATTACTGATTCTTTTGACTTTGACAAATCTTTTATTGTTTCAGGAAGTTTAGAGCCATTCATTGATATCACATTTTTAACATCATTTTTCAGCATATTAACAACATCTGCTCGTCCTTCAACAATAATTAATTCATCTCCTGAAATATCTCCTGATGGAAGGTTTTCAGTTCCATAAGTCTGTAATTTTGCAACTTTTGCAGAAGTTTTTATTTCTGAAGCCATTTCTCCCATATCAGCTGAATTATCTCCAAGATTTTCCATTAATTT
>CAINEZ010000144.1 GCA_903847905.1 uncultured Bacteroidota bacterium | reverse complement strand
TTTTTTTTCATTTTAAATTTCGCCTACTTTTTACCAGCTTTTCGGCTTTTGCTGTATTAATTTAGATAGTTGAGTTTCTTTATCTCTCTTTTATTTAAAAATTAGGTGTTTTTGTATTGTTAATAGTATTATTGGTACTACCATTTGTGTTAATATTAACCATAGGTAAATAAATATTCAAAGCGATAAAGAATCCTTCTTTTTTAATACCCGGGCGAATTCCAAGTTCTAATTTTGCACAAAAAGCATTTACTTTTTTAATTTTCCTGTATTCCATACCTATACGAAACCCAAATGAATTGCGATCTATTTCATTACCGTTATCATCTGTTTTTTTTATCATTCCCAAAAGAATATCTGCATATAAATTATAAATATCCTTCATTTTAACTCTACGACCATTCTCAATCTGAACAACTGAATTGTCTATCATTTGCATAGAAAAACCTCCATAAATTGAAGGATAGTTATTTTTGCTTTCCACTTTTGTTTGATGAGAATATCCATTATAATAATCATGTGAATAATATAATTCATGAAGATTATATATAAACATACCGCCTCTTACCATATATATATCCCTGTGAGTTAAATGAGGATAAACATACCATTCAGTCCAGGTTTGATTTCCTGTCCAAAAATTTGTTTTATGACGGGATTCTGCAACTTTAACTTTAGTTTCACTGGTATATGTATTATCGCCTAAAACGTAGCCTCCTCCAATATTCCATAACTGCTCTTTTTTATCTGAAAACATAGAATTGAATAATGAAAAATCACCATAGATCCGGTTAATTAATAAATTACCACCCAAACTCCACCCGACTGATACGGAATTTGCCTTAAAAAATTCAGCATACGGCGATAAAAATAAATGCAGATTAGGAAGATTGCTTGGATCGTCTTCTAAAATTTTATATTTAACACTATCTTGATTTTGTGAATAAATAGAATTGCTCGCAAAAACGAACATAATAAAAGGGAATAATAGTTTTTTCATTTTTTTGTTCCTCCTGTTTTTAATTTTTATTTATGATTTCTTTGCCCTCACAGTCCCTACTCATGCATTAATTCAATTTGTTATAAATAAAAAAGCGTGGAACTGTAGTTCTTATCTGATTCAGAGGTACTGGTATACCTAAAGGACAAATAAGTTCAGCCCACGCCTTGACGTGAGCGTATCACTTATTACCCTTGTCCTTTGAGAAAATTACCAGTTTTCTGAATCAAGAATAAAAGCTAACGCTTTTTTAAGAAATTATGTTAAAATTTTATGTCATGATTATTTCTATTTATTTAACAGTTTATAATTTTTCAATTTCTTCTTTTGAAAGTCCGGTATATTTTATAATCTTTTCAATCGGTTCACGATCTTTTTTCATTTGCTTAGCAATAATCAATACTTTTTCAATTACAGCGGTATCAATTACATTTCTCAAGTCTCTGTAATATTTTAAGCTATCCTCATATTCCAAACGTTCCTTTTGAGTGAATTTAGCTATTTCCGCCGTTTTAAAAAGTTTTTCAAAAATCCTTTCCTGTAATGCTTTTGGTCTGTCCTGCAAATCCGGTAAATGTTTAAGCACATAAAGCCATTTATCAAACTTAGTTTTTAGTTCTTCTTCTGTTTTAATAAATTTAGGCATTTCAAGATAAATGTATGTAAGTTTTTCATAAAACACGGTATTCTTTTCAATGTCCGAAAGTTTTATTTTATGCACTAACTTTTCAGGTTCGTTTTTATGATCGTCAAAAATAAAATCTAAAATTCCAATAGTATAAACGGCTTTTAATTCAAAGTTCCATTTTCCTTGTTTTGCTTGTTCCTGTATGGGAAATGTAGAATAATAAACGCTTCTGTCTTTAAAGAAGTTTTGTTTTGCTTTCTGCAATTCAACAATGAATTTTTCACCTCGTTCATTCTCGCAATACAGGTCAAATATGGCTTTTCGTTCAGTGTCGGATGAGCTTATATGTTCGTTTTTAAGATAAGTGAGGTCTTTGATTTGTTGTTCGTCAACCAATAGATTATTGAGAAAGTCAATCAACAAGTCTTTATTGACTTCTTCACCAAATAACTTTTTAAAACCAAAGTCTGTAAACGGATTAACGTATTTTTCTTTCATCATAATTTTATGTCAATATTTTATTACCAATCAAAAGTACAAAATTATTTATTAATCGAAAAAAAATGTTTGAATTAGGAAATAAATTATCTATGAAAAAAGGATTTTGAGCGTTGGGGCAAAAGCAAATGTGCTGCATACCAAAATAAAAAATAAAACAAGTAATGCAGCTCTTTTGATTTTGCAGAAGCGATAGCAAAAACGGCTTCGCCGAAAAAAGTGCGGTGGGGTAAAAATTTAAACTTTTGCGTAGGCTTGAGTGTCGGCTCATTTTGTTTTCTGTCTTTGGTCTGTCAAATTGCACTGAACTGTCTGAAGTCATAGTCTGTTTTATAAATTTACCGTCGAGTAGGCAAGGGGAATTTCACCCCAAGCCTCTCACAGAACCGTGCTTGATAGTCTCCCATCACACGGCTCTTCAGTTGATAATCAGTCAGCAAATCCTCCTGCTTTCGCAGTTGTTCACAACTTCAAATCAAGCTGCTACCCCCTTCGCTCCACTCCCATTACAGGAGTTTCAACACTACTACGAAGTAGTCCGCCATCTTGCAAGTCTTCGGTATTCAGCCTCACAAGTGTTTCCCCTGCTTGTGCCTTTCCCTTTTCATTCTTACAAGACTTCCTCTGTTCCATAAATAAGCCTGAATAGAAATCATGCCTCTTGTATGACGTCTGCCATATAGCCGGTAAACAGGTATCCGCTATACTCATCCTCCGGCACAAGCATCCGGTAGTTTTGACAGAATGTTCGTTTTCACGGCACTTCATCAGAGGTTCACTTTCGTTCATCTTTTCTATTCTTACCTAATCCTTTCATCAGGACTTTTTCCCTAACCGTTCAATACCTCATGGTCACCCAGTCAGCACCGTAGGGCGGTTTGCAGGTGTCGCCTGTACAAAACCTGCGGAAGACCTACTTCCATCTTACTTACAGCATTGTCGCTATATCTTGCGATATAGTTTCATTCAGAGCACACGCTTGCACCTAACGAACCGGTGCTGCTGACGGCGGCGGTTTTAGAGCACTTCCGTGTCTGCCCCATAAATAATTTTTAAAGATACTAAAGTTTCCGTCAACCACTAACCGCCAATGACAGCAGCACAAAGTTACCGCCTAGTGTACTTTCGTCTGTCCTTGCAAACCATTGTCAATATTGAGCTTCCGTGTCATTGTCATTTTACTATTTTGTCTGTTTGTGTCAGCTTGTGTGTTTGCGTTTTTTATTTTTCTTAAAGGGTCGGCAAATTTTTAAAACAATTCTTACTTTGCGTTGGCTTTGCAAGCTCTTTGACAAAGCTTTGGTTCAGGTGTTGGCTCGTGGGGCTTTGGCAATGTGCTTGCAAATGCGTTGGCACGTTCGATTCATCATTATTTAAAATTAAAATATCCAATTGAAGGATTGTCTAATTCTCCTATCAACATTGCTCTGTCAAGTAACATGTTTGATTCTTCGCAACAAGTTTCCGGTAACAGTGAACAGTTATGACAAGCTGCAAGATTGCATGAGTTCGGTCCCTGTCCGTGACTGTCAATGCAGATAGGGTCACTTGAACACCATCTTGCATTTTCAATTGCATTGTAAACTGTCGTTTCAAGATTCCCTTGCTTACCTTGTCTTACAAGTCCGCCTAATGAACCTTCTGAATCTCCTGATGCAGTGTAAATCAAAACCCCGTTCATTGTGTCGTTGGGAAACTCAAGGTTGCAATAAATTCTTTCTCGCAATGCCGAACTTCCGTAACCACATTCATAGCTGAATTGATTTATCACCAAATGAGCAAATGTGTGAATTAAAACAAACTCTGGTTTTATTTCCCTTCGCTTTTGTCCTTTCGCTTCCCGTGGTTTGTTGTAGTTGTCTGATAAAAATTTTGTTCTTGCAATCACTTCTTTTTTTGTCACCCATTCTTTCAAACGCTTTTCACTAAACTCAAAAAACACTCCTTCACCTCTAACAACCATAGCCGGAAGCCATGTAATGCTTCTACCAAGTTTTATAAATTCTTTTTTCGCATCCAAAGTTTTTCCATCATCAGGAAGCCATCTTGAAAAACCAACAAATGCTCTTGTCTCTCTCAACTTGTGTAATAAACCAATGCTTGTTAATCCTGTGCTGATTGCTCCGCCTGTTTCTGAATCATCATAAGTACTTGCCTGATTTTTTGAAACAAAGAAATCTTGATTTTCTCCACCGGCTTCTGCAAGTATTGCATCATACTCCATCTTTCTATATTTCTCCTCTGAATCATCCGTATTTGAATTGTTTGCATTGGAAATTCTTTTTGTCGCTGCTTCCAATAATTTTTCTGTGTAGAGTTCTTTTTTATCTTCTGCAAAATTTCTTTCAGCAACTAACTCAAATCTCATTCGCTGAAAATTTCCGTTCTCCATTCCTGTTGTTAGAAATCCCCAATTCTTTTCCAACACTTCAACTAATCTTCTGTCAACTGATTTTTCCCATTGAGGCAAATAAATTGAACTGCGAACTTGTGAGAAGTAAACATTGGATGCACCTTTTTGAACTACGATTAAATGTTGTCCGCAATGTGTTGTGTTATTTCTTTCCGCTTCTTCACCTAACCACGGTCTGCCACCGGAACAAGTAACTCCAATCTTTGTAAGCGATTGTTCGTTGAACGCACCTGCCATTGTTTTATGTGCTCCACAACTGCAAGTGATTTCAATACCTGACAATGCACCTGAACTTCTTCCTGCTCTCAATCTTAAATTGTGTTGACCTTCCGGTTGTATTCCACCATGAACCCATTCCATGAAAGGGAAATCCTGAATGTGTCCGTGTGGACAAATAGAAATGAAACGAACTGGAATTAATCTCTGCCTTTTCTTTTCTGGAATTTCTGAACATGACCTTCCTGAACCAAATGAAACTCCTGTGCAAGTTGGTTTGTGTGAATCGTAGATGGAAACTTTTTCCATGTGTCCACATCGTGTGCAATAATGCCACCGTGGAAATCGTATGAATGGGATTTTTAAAGATGGATTTGTAACACCTTGACCTGGGTCTCTGAAATCAGGTGGTAAGCGAAATTCTTTTACACCTAATCTTTTTGCTAATCGTTCTTCGGTTACTTTGAATTCATCCAATTCAGAAATCGTTCTGAATTTTTCTTCCCACATATCAAGTCCCAAAACCATTAATGATTCATCCTTTGGAAAATTTATCATTTGTCCAACTCCCCACGGAGAAATTAATTGAGACCGTCTTATTGGTTTTTTCGCTGGCATAATTTAATTGTCAATGTTTAAGTATTCTGCTGGTATAACATACGCTTCGCAAGTTGAATCAACATTTCTCATTGATGTTGGTGTTGACCATGCTCTTGCTTTTATATCTTCCGGTGGATTTGTTCCGGCTGCATACATCAAAGGAATGTCTGTGATTTGTCCAAAGGGTTTTCCGTAAACCATTGGCAATTCATTTTTCCAATAGTCCAATTTTTCTTCAATCAGTTCCAATGTCTTTTCATATTCTTCTTCGTCAATCAAATTCACTCTGTCATAAATAATTTGAGTTACTCTTTCAATAACTTCTTTGTTTGGAAATGGTCTTGGCTTTTCTGTGCTTTGGTCTGTTGAATAAAATCTAATCAGTCCGATTAAGATTGCATGTAATGCTCTTTCTCTTGCCGGTGCTGAAAAAGGCGTAACACTTGTTGGTTCAACCTTGCTGTAAATTTTTGAATGATATTCCTGGAAGTGTTCAAAGTGTGAACGGTCTCTTGGCTTGGAACAATTGTAAATTGTGAAAACAATTCCTGGACCTTTCTTTGAACGACCTACACGACTTGTTGCCTGAATATATTCTGATGTTGTTTTCGGTTGTCCGATAACAGTCATTAAACCTAATCGTGGAATGTCAACGCCAACTGAAATCATATTTGTTGCAAGACAAACATCAACTGGATATTCTGTTTTATCTCCTGTCCATGATTTTAAAAGTTGTTCAAGATATTCTGGAATGTCGTTGCTGTTGATACGACTTGTCAATTCAATATCTCTGTTGATGAATCTTCTTTCATCGCCTTTGATTGCTTTACGAATCCAAATTGAATTCATGTATTCACGAATGTCAGCACGAATAAGAGTTGCTGCATGACCTAACTCACGAATACTATTGAAGTAAGTTAAAGCAGTCCAATAAGGGTCTCTTTCCTTTTCGTCTGCAACCGGAATTGATTTTACTGATTGAAGTAATGCAGATAAAACTCTCACTTGTGCTGTTGCATGTGAAGGCAATGCAGATGCAAATATGCCTGTGTATATTCTGCCTGTGCTTGTGTTGTCCTCGTATGCAAAGAACGAATCACCTGCACTTAAACATTGTGCAGGGAAAATATTTACATTGTTTGTTCCTCTGCCGTAAAGAGAATTGATTTGTTCTTTTGCTCTGCTGATTGTTGCAGATGATGCAATGATTTTTGGTTTGATATTATTTGCTGTGCAAAGTTCTTCAATCATTGTTTCATACAAACCAACCATTGAGCCTAACGGACCAGAAATTAAATGCAACTCATCCTGAATAATTAATTCAGGTGGGGAAAAGGGTCTTTCATTTCCTCTGAACCCAAAAAGTGTTCTTGCTCCTGGTCGCCATGTTAGCATTGCAAATTTGTCAACTGTTCCGATTAAGAGAGAAGGGGGATTGTCATAAATATCTTCATCAATAACAACCAATGGCAAATTGAAATCTGCTTTTGAAAAATCACAAACGGAATTATCACATTGGTAAACGATTGTTTCTTTCGTTCCAAGTTTTCTTCTCTTGTATCCTTTTACTTTGTTTGTTCGTGCTTCTTTCAAGTAACCCATTTGAGAACTACACCACGGACATTTCAAAACGATGAAAGGATTATCTTCTTCTCTGCCTTGCTCCATTATTTGAAATGCTTTCTTCGCTGCATCTCTTTTGTTCGGTGTCAATTCTCCAACCCAAAGTCCAATTGTAATTCTCGGTGTTCCTAATTCTTCTTCATTCTCTTTTCTGATTTTATCGCAAGCACAAATCAATGATGATGCTCTTTGAAATTGCTGTGCTGTTAGCAGTCGCAATGTGTAACGCATCAACACGGTTGTGCCTGAATCGTTTTTGTTTTTCAATCTTTTCAAAAAAATTGTGAACGCTGACAAACCCAAATACGCTTCTGTTTTTCCGCCACCTGTCGGAAACCAAATCAAGTCCACCATTTCTCTGTCTTGATGTTGTGCATCAAACATTGAATTCAAATTCATCAGAATGAAAGCAAGTTGAAAAGGTCTCCATGCTCCAAGTCCTTTCTTCCATGTTGAACTGTCGTTGATGTTAGGAATGATTGCATCTTTCAATCCTGTTATGTTTCCTCTGTCAAGAATCCAGTTCCGTGTTTCAATGCTGTAATTAAGTTGTTGAAGCAACATTGCACGGTTCATCAACTTGAATGCACGATTAACTTTTTCATTCGTGTTCAATAGTTGAACTCCTTCTTTCATTCTTAACAAACACAAACGGCAACTTTCAATGTGTCGCAATGCAGTTTTTAAAAGTTCATCTTTCAATTCAGCGTTTGCAATTCTCTCTTGCTCGTTTATCCATGTTTCATATTCCGAATTCAGTTTGATAAGATTTGCAGTAATGTCTTTGCCTGACAAATCACTTAGGTCAAACATTTTCAGTTCAACACTTTTCAATTCATTCGGAACAATTGGTTTTATTTCATAAGAAGGAATCACATTCGTTGTAATCTCATTTGTAAAATCAATGTCGTTATCATTCCATGAGGGAGAACAACCGTGACCAACTGCAAAAGTTTTTTTCTTTCTGAAAAGTAAAAGGTTTGATTTTTCATCTTCCTTGTCTGTATTCGATGACGCTAATTTGTATGGAGAAAAACATTTTTCATCAGCATTTACTGAAAATGAAACCTGAAAAAAGCAATCTTCATTTTTAATATTCTCTATTCCACCAGAATTTAGATTTATCAAAGTAAAAGTGAGTAGATTAATTCCACT
>CAINEZ010000143.1 GCA_903847905.1 uncultured Bacteroidota bacterium | reverse complement strand
ACATATTATCCCTCTTACGCGAATGGCAAAACAAAAAACGTCATATTAGGGGATAAGTTATTTCAAACGATTGATCTTTTAGATTTTAATAATTATTACTCATGTTACGTATTTTAATATATAATTATTTCAAGAGTCACTCAGAGCCGGACACAGCTAAAGCTTGTGCGAAGGAGTCCGTGTCGAAGAGTGAATCAATGGTCGACTTCCCTGCCTGTCCGGTATGCAGGGACACGATTCTCCTTCCACTATCGTTTCAGGAAAATCGGCTCTGTCTGACCATTGATTTTGTATAAAATTAATTTGTTTGCGTAACATCAGTTATTAATTGTTAAAAAAATTATTCAGGTTCGCAAGAACACATAAGGTTTCTATCGCCATAAGCATCATCAATCTTAGATACTGTAGGCCAGTATTTATCTTCCTTAAGGTTTTCTACTGGAAAAGCAGCTTTTGAACGTGAATAAGGAGCAGTCCATTCTTCAGCCATTGCAACTTTTAGCGTATGAGGCGCTTTTTTAATCACATTATTAACTTTATCAGCTTTGCCATCTTCAATTTCTTTGATCTCTTTTCTTATAGAAATCATTGCATCACAAAACCTGTCTAATTCCACCAATGGTTCGCTTTCAGTAGGTTCAACCATTAAAGTTCCATGAACAGGGAAAGCTACAGTAGGGGCATGAAAGCCATAATCCATAAGTCTTTTGGCAATATCAATCGCTTCAATATCAGCCGTCCTTTTAAAAGAATTGCAGTCGAGGATCATTTCATGAGCAACACGGTTTTTCACACCTGTATAAAGAATAGGATAGTAAGGTTCGAGTTTTGTTTTAATATAGTTTGCATTTAGAATAGCCATTTTAGTGGCTTCAGTAAGACCTTTGCTTCCCATCATTTTGATATAACTATATGAAATAGGGAGCATCATGGCGCTGCCATAAGGCGCTGCTGATACTGCATTAATAGCCTTGCTGCCACCGGTTTTAATGATAGAATGGGACGGTAAAAATTGAACTAAATGTTTAGCCACACCAATAGGTCCTACACCGGGTCCACCGCCACCATGAGGCATTGCAAAGGTTTTATGAAGGTTTAAATGGCAAACATCCGCCCCGATAATACCGGGGTTGGTCAAACCCACCTGTGCATTCATATTTGCACCATCCATATATACCTGTCCGCCGTTTTCGTGAATGATCTTAATTATTTCAAGTATTCCTTCTTCAAAAACCCCGTGGGTTGAAGGATAAGTAACCATTAATGCTGAAAGCACATCTTTATATTGAATAGCTTTTTCTTTAAGGTCATTAATGTCAATATTTCCTTTATCATCGCATTTTACTACCACAACTTTCATTCCTGCCATAACTGCGCTGGCAGGATTAGTGCCATGAGCTGATGCCGGAATAAGTGTTAAGACACGTTTTTCATTACCTCTGCTACGATGGTAAGCCCTGATTACCATTAAACCTGTGTATTCTCCGGCTGCTCCTGAATTTGGCTGAAACGAAATACCTGCAAATCCTGTTATTTCGCAAAGCTGTTTTTCTAATTCGCTGATAAGAATATGATAACCTTCAGCCTGATCTGCAGGAACAAAAGGGTGAATAGCTCCAAATTCAATCCAACTAAGCGCAAATAATTCTACTGCGGCATTCAGCTTCATGGTGCAACTTCCAAGTGGAATCATAGAACGATTTAAAGAAAGATCTTTGATCTCAAGCTTTTTTATGTATCTCATCATTTCAGTTTCGGAATGATGTGAACTAAAAACAGGATGTTGCAGAAATTTGCTGGTTCTTTTCAGCTTTGATGGGATTTTGCACACATCTTTATTCCAAATAACATCTTTAAATTGTTTTTTGTTTGCTGTGGCAAAAATTTGTAATATATTTTTCAGGTCAGATAATTCAGTTGTTTCATCAATACTTATACCTATTAATTTTTCATTTATATAATTAAAATTCATTTTCTTTTGAAGTGCGTCTTTTTTAATAGCTTCTGCTGAAATATTATCAGGAAGACGGATTTCAAGTGTGTCAAAAAAAGTCTCATTTAATTGATTGTAACCGAGTTTATTTATTTCTTCCGAAAGAAAACATGCATTTTTATGAATATCAGATGCTATTTCTTTAATTCCCTCGTATCCGTGATATATTGCATACATGCCCGACATAATAGCAGGAAGCGCCTGGGAAGTGCAAATATTTGAAGTCGCTTTTTCTCTTTTAATATGTTGTTCTCTTGTTTGCAAAGCCATGCGTAACGCTCTGTTTCCGTTTGCATCTATAGAAATGCCAATAATCCTGCCCGGCATGCTTCTTTTGTATTCTTCTTTAGTGGCAAAATATCCTACATGAGGACCGCCAAAGCCCAAAGGTAAACCAAATCTCTGTGTTGATCCCACAACCACATCAGCGCCCCATTCACCCGGAGGTGTAAGCATAGCAAGGCTCATTAGGTCTGCAGCAACTGCAATAGCAGAATTATTTGAATGAGCTTTATTAACAAAATCAGAATAATCATTCAATTTTCCATTTTTATCAGGATATTGGATAATGGCTCCGAAAACCATTTCATTAAACACAAAATCATTGTGGTTTCCGATAATCAGTTCAATTCCCAGAGGCGCGGAACGAGTAATTAATACATCTATCGTTTGCGGGAACAAATTATCTGAAACAAAAAATTTATTTGAACCTTTTTTAACAGCATCCCTGGAGCGTGCATTGAACAGCATTATCATGGCTTCGGCAGCGGCAGTAGCTTCATCAAGAAGAGATGCATTAGCTATCTGCATTCCGGTCATATCAATAATCATGGTCTGGAAATTCAACAAGGCTTCTAAGCGTCCTTGCGAAATTTCAGCCTGGTAAGGGGTGTAAGCAGTGTACCAACCAGGATTTTCAAGAATATTCCTTGTAATTACTCCAGGAGTTATAGTATTGTAATATCCCAACCCAATATATGATTTATAGATTTTATTTTTCGCGCCAATTTCTTTAAGAAGGTTAATATACTCCTGTTCATTGATCCCTTCAGGAAGTTTCAATGGTTCTTTCATGCGGATTGATAAAGGGATAGTTTCATCTATCAGGGCATCAATAGATTTTACTCCGACAAAATCAAGCATTTTTTCAATTTCTTTCTTTCCTGGGCCTATATGACGCCCGCTAAAATTATCAGTAATCATCGTTTTTAAATTAAATAAGTTAAAATCTTATATTTTTACTGCAAATATATAAGTTAATT
>CAINEZ010000142.1 GCA_903847905.1 uncultured Bacteroidota bacterium | reverse complement strand
GTTTTGCAAAATGATGATTATTTGAAAATTTCAACAATATCAAGGCTTTGCGTCCCTGCTTACCGGTCAGGCAGGTTTGCGACTTTGCGTGAAACAAAAAATTACCGAAGTATTAAAATAGAAACCTTATGAAAAATATAATTTATTTTTTAGTTGCAACGACATTGCTTTTTGCTGCTTGTAATACGCCTGACAAGAAAAATGCTGAAAAAGCAAAACTGGATTCTATTGCAAAAGCGGATTCTATAAAAAAAGAAAAAATAAATTCGTTAGACACTTTAATAGTAATAGATATTGACGGCAATGTTTACCATACAGTAACAATAGGCACACAGGTTTGGATGGCAGAAAACTTAAAAACCACACATTACCGCAATGGTAACACAATACCTAACATTTCTGACAGTCTTAAATGGAACGACTTGAAAACTGGGGCATACTGCAATTACAATAATGATACAACTTTCAGCAATGTTTTTGGTAAACTTTACAACTGGTATGCAGTAAACGACAACCATAAACTTTGCCCTTCGGGTTGGCATTTGCCAAGTGATGCAGAATGGACAACACTTGAAATAGTACTAGGCATGTCGCAGACTGATGCAGATAAAACAGGTTGGCGGGGAACAAATGAAGGTGGTAAACTGAAAGAAACTGGCACAACACATTGGAACAGCGCAAACGCGGGAGCAACTAACAGTAGTGGCTTTTCAGCCCTTCCGGGCGGTTTCCGTAACGACTATGGTACATTTTACAGCGTTGGCGATTACGGCTACTGGTGGTCGGCGTCGGAGTATGCTGCAGGCAATGCTTGGAGTACGCATTTGCATGGCTACGATTCTAATGTACGCCGTGACTACCTCAATAAGGAGTATGGTTTTTCAGTGCGTTGTGTTAAGGACAATTAACTATTTTTTTATGAATTGACTGACTTCGAGATACCAACGAAACGCTAACTTTGCATTGCTTCAATGGCTTGTGTTCCGATAGCTATCGGAAGACAGTGCCGCGATGTGTTCTTTTAAAAAAAAATATTACGGCGGACACGTCCGACTTCGTCTGACAGTCAGCCAATGCAAGCAATGCATGTTCGTTAGCGAAAAGCATAGAACTAAAAACTTAAAACACATGAAAAATATTTTGACATTTATTTTCTTGACCTCCACCGTTTGTTTATTTGCACAGCAGACAGACACAACTAAAACCGAAATGACTGACACAACTAAAATTGTATCGCTTATAACAAAATTTGACGAGGTCAAGATGGCATGTAAAGATGGGTACTTTATTGATGGATATATCGTTAATATTAACTTTGACCAAGCAAAAATGTTGGACGGCAAAAAAATAAAAGTAACTGGGCTATATACTATCGTTAAAGGATTAGGAAACGAACCAAAGGAATACGACAAGAACGGAAATATAATTTTTATGCAAGGTAGACTTAATGATACCAAACACATTGAATCGCCAATAATTGACATAATAGACAAGTAAGCCTAACCGCTAACGATTAAGGGCTGCGAACGGCGGCGGTCCCGATAGCTATCGGGGGTGGTTGACGGAAACTTTTGTAATTTTGGGATATATTTTTACGGGGGACACGGAAGCCCGCCTGACCGGAATGGCAGGTGCTCTATTCCGAGAGCTATAAGAACGCAGCTAGTTGCAGCCCTTTATCATTCATGCAAAGAAAGAGACAAAATAATATTCATAAATAAACCGCTTTAATAGAAAGAAAATTCTGTATGAAAAAGAGAAACCTTTTGGTTGTTTTAAGTTTCTTAGTCGTTACAACGGTTCAGATATCTTGTAAACGCGATGATACATCCAATACTCCAAATTATGGAGATAAAACGAAAGAGTTGATTAGCATTGTTGAAAACAATCCAAACATCAAATTAATGTTAACCAAGTCTATCGCTCAGGCAAAGATGGTAAATCCTGATAAAAATACAAATCCGGCTCAAACGCTGGATGAATATTATCAATTTGTTACATGGGCTGAGACTTGTATGCCCTGGAGTATTCTTCCAACAACGCCGTACTCTTCATTATATGATAAAATAGATCAGAGTTTAGACTATTTCTATTTCATCAATGACCAGCCGCATACAGAGCTGGAAGGTCTGGGATACTATAACAACTCTCTTCAATATGTAAAACCCTACAGCGATTGGCTAGTAAGTTTCAATAAAGCATGGGGCTTGTATTTAGATAGACCGGAGTCGTGGAAAGATGAATATTATCAATTGGCCATAACTGATGATAAGTTTGGTTTATCAGCCGGATGGTATGAAGATCCTTCTCACTGGAAATCGTTTAATCAATTTTTTTCCAGATATCTCATATCACCTGATAAACGTCCGATTGCTTCTCCTGACGACAGCACTATTGTTGTATCACCGGCAGATGCAATACCGCAGGGCGTATGGCAGATAGATGACAATTCAAACATAGTTCTGAAAAAAGGGGTGCCAATTAAATCCGGAACATTAACATCAATTGTAAAATTAATTGGAGAAGATAGTCAATATAAAAATGAATTTGCCAATGGAATAATGACTCACACTTTTCTTGATGTGCAGGACTATCATCGTTTCCATTTTCCGGTGAGCGGAATAATCAAGGAAATTAGAAACATTGCTGAACAAGATGCAGTTGGCGGTATTGTTACCTGGGATGCGGCAATTCAAAGATATATGTTTGACCCCACAGTTCCTGGCTGGCAAGCGATCGAAACAAGAGGCTGTGTAATAATTGATACAAAGGATTTCGGTTTGGTAGCAATACTTCCGATAGGCATGTCGCAGATATGCTCGGTAAAATTTGAGGAAAATATTCACGAAGGCACCATCGTAAACAAGGGGGATATGCTGGGATGTTTCCTGTTTGGAGGTTCTGATATTGTAATGATATTTCAACAGGAAGCAGGATTTGTGCTGGAACCGGCAAAAGGGGTGAATAACGGCAAATCTTATCAACATATACTTATGGGTGAAAAATACGGTGTTTTGACAGGATCGAAATAATAATTTATAACATGGATTGCATAGGTAACATGACGTTATATTGTCTGAAAAGTAAATGTCAGTCCCTATATATTAAGACAATAAATATTAATTTTAAACATTAGCACTATGAAAAAATCAATTTTGCTTTTTGCAGGGCTTTCATTTTTGATATTTAAAAGTCAGGCGCAGACAGTAATCGATATTGATGGGAATATTTATAATACCGTGACAATTGGCGCACAGACATGGATGCAGGAAAATCTGAAAGTGATTCATTATTGCGACGGAGCACAGATTCCTAATGATACTAGTGCCACATTATGGTATGGACTTTCAACTGGTGCACGATGTTATTATAACAATGATTCTTCAGCTAATGCTCCTGTTTATGGCGCTTTATACAACTGGTATGCAATAGCTGACAGTCGAAAACTTTGCCCCATAGGCTGGCATGTCCCAAGTAATGGAGAATGGAATATTTTGGAAAAATATCTTGACAATACGGTTGATACAAATGTTATGGGATGGGTAGGAACAAATATAGGCGGCAAATTGAAAGAAACAACGCATTGGACTTCTCCAAACACTGGCGCAACAAATAGCAGCGGCTTTACAGCCTTGCCTGGAGGTTGCCGCAAAAATTATGGGCTCGGCTACGCATACTACAATGCTGGAGACGGCGGTTCCTGGTGGTCGGCAACGGAGAAATATTCTACAAGCGCATGGTCCATTTCTTTGGGTTACCTTGACGCGGGTATTTTCCGTTCTTACAATTTCAAGACTGACGGCTATAGTATCCGTTGTTTGAATGGTGATGGCAGTAGCATTGAAGATATAAATTATCAAGACAAATTAGAAATATATCCCAACCCTGCCATTGATAGGATATATATTGACTATACCGAAAAACAAAATGTGAAAATTCAAATTTGGGATGTTGTTGGAGAATGTGTACTGCAAAGTAAATTGACAAATAGTACAAATGAAATTGATATTAGTTCTTTGTCGAAAGGAATTTACATAATTAAACTGACAGGCATTGACTGGATAGTGCAGAGGAAATTAACTAAAGAGTGATATATACAATGCAACTTAATATTGCTTCGATGGCTCGTGGGTGTGAGTCAGAAAAAAGATAAAACCATAAATCATCCGTCAATCCAAGCAATGCAGGTTCGTTTATAATATTTATAACATATCTGAAAAATAAAATCCTCTTTATCATTTTAACAACAATTATATTTTAAAAAAAATATTTTATTTGGATATTTATTTTACCTTTATAAAAATTTTTATTATTTAATTATCAAAAACAGGAGGTCAAAATGAACATTTGGATTTATGTAGTAGCAGCAATAATATTTATCTTCTTTGCCGGCGTACGTATCGTAAGGCCTACAGAAAGAGGACTAGTTGAAAGACTTGGGAAGTATCATCGTTTCGCTAATCCAGGATTTCACTGGATAATTCCGGTTATTGAAAAAATGTACCAGGTGAACGTTACTGAATGTATGGTAAATGTCGAATCGCAGGAAATAATTACCAACGACAACCTTAATGCCAGCGTGGATGCACAGATTTATTTTAAAGTGAAGCCGGATGAAGACAATGTAAAAAGTTCAATCTATAATGTGAATAATTATAAGTGGCAGATTGTGAATCTTGCCCGCACTACATTGAGAAATATTATTGGCACTCTTACATTAAAGTCTGCCAATAGTGAAAGAGGTAAAATAAATTCAGAATTGCATAAAATTCTGCTTCTTGAAACTCATAACTGGGGTATTGAGATAGTGCGAACAGAATTGAAAGAAATAGATCCTCCTAAAGATGTTCAGGAAACCATGAATAAAGTAGTAAAAGCCGAAAATGAAAAAATCGCAGCTATCGACTATGCAACTGCAGCGGAAACTGTTGCCGATGGAACAAAACGTGCAAAAATAAAAGAAGCCGAAGGATATAAGCAGTCGAAAATTCTTCATGCAGAAGGGGAGGCAGAAGCTATAAAACTTGTAAATGAAGCTGCCGATAAGTATTTTGTCGGGAATGCGCAATTGATGAAAAAACTTGACACTCTTGAAGCATCACTCGCTAATAATTCAAAGATTGTTATTCCAACCGGTTCGGAGTTGGTTAATATCATTGGCGAAATGGCAGGAGTTGTGCCGCTGAATATGAAAAATAAGGAAAAGATATAATAGTAAATAATCGTTTTAAAAAATGCCAGATTTTTTTATCTGGCATTTTTTTTACACATAACGTTTCGGCTTCTGCTTTCAGTGGCGGTGTTTACCAACTGTCGTTTCTACGAAATACTGCCGTTAAATTATTACTTTCCTGTCTTACGAGCCATCGAACCGCCACTGAAAGCAGAAGCTTTTTATGGGCTGTAAATATCATTCCTTTATAATTCTTGCCACTTCTGTCTTGTCATCACTATTCAGTCTCAAAATGTAAACCCCTTTTGCAAGTCCGCTTATGTCAATGTCTGTTTTTCCTTGCGGTATAGGCTTTCGTAATATTGTTTGTCCTTGTATATTTGAAATTTCTATTGTCGCTTTTTGATAAATAATTATTTTAATATTATCAGTAGCTGGGTTAGGAAAAATTTTGATTTCATTATTATTTGTTATGTTATGGACAATTCCGGTGGTATTCCATGTACCAATTGCATATACATAGCCATCGTGAGAAGTAAAAAACACCATTCCATTTGATACAGCAGGTGAACTGGTGATATATCCATTGGTTGGATAACTCCATAGCGTGTCGCCGTTCATTTTGTCTAAACAAAATAATGCTTGTGTAGAAGGCCCACCACCTGCATATCCGGTTCCAAGATACAACATTGTCGGCGTTACCGCAGGTGATCCCACACCACAGTGACCGCCAAGCGAAGTGCTCTGCCATAATAACGATCCATTTGATGAAGCATTCCTGCTAAAAGTTTTTCCATCTTCATGCCCATAATAAATAGTATCACCATCTACAGCTGCACATGATGGATCACCTCCAAAGCCCGGGGCTGATTGTGCAGACCATAATAATTCACCTGCTACCGTAGCCGGATGCTCTTTCATGCAATACATATAACCATTATCAACCGAGCCATATACGCGATTATTGCCAACAGACATAGCCTGGTGTGTTACTCCTAAAGTTTCGTAATGAACCCATACCACTTCACCTGTATTTACTGAAGGAAATTCTTTAAATGCGTAGAATTTAGTGTTATTATTAGACATATATATCCCTGCATTACAAAAGACGAGACTATCTTTAACAGCTGGTAAGCCTCCGTGTCCCCACATGTAGTTAACGTCGTCAGGAGAAGCCGACCATAGTAATGCCCCTGTAAATGCATTCAAACAATAAATATTGTTGTTATACCATGCGCCAAAAAACACCCTTCCATCTGTAACAGTAGGTCCCTGTTCAAGCATACCACTAAAGGAATACCGCCATATTGAATCACCAGTAACGGCATCAAGGCAATATAAATAGTTCGTCGATGTGCCTCCGTAAGTGCCAATATAAACATAACCGTATTCAACGGCAGGAGAACTGAAAACAGAATAAGGAAGCTGTTTTGTCCAAATAGGTGTACCACCTGTTGCAGCGTCAAAACAGTAAACTATGCCGTTTGTCCATCCCACATATAGTTTCCCATCAACAACTGCAGGTGATGAAGTGTGAATATAATCCCAGTTTACTCCTAAAGCTGTACCTAATTGATACTGCCAGGCAAAATTTAGAGTTGAAGGACCTTCTGCTGCTGTTACACTTGTATGTGCAGGATCATGGTATATCATTGGCCAGTCCTGAGAATTTACTTTTAATGTAAAAGTAAGGAAAGATAGTAAAAAAATGATAAATACTTTTTTCATGTTTACCTCCTTTTTGTTATTTATATTTGGACGTTCCTCAATAATCAGTATAATTTTCTATAAAGCCGTCTATTAACAAGGGCTTTATAGAATAATTAACTGT
>CAINEZ010000141.1 GCA_903847905.1 uncultured Bacteroidota bacterium | reverse complement strand
TTTCAGCACGCGATGTCATAAAAATAATTCCGTACATTTGTTTGCGACTTTTGGGAATTCATTTATTTTTTTAAAATTCATATTTCTATTGTATTTTTGACACATAATAAAAAAATGAAACTTATGGCAAAAAGAACTATTGTAACTATGCCCGGTGATGGCATTGGTAAGGCTGTCCTCTCAGAATGTATTCGTGTACTGAATGCTATTGGATTTGAAGCAAATTATGTGAACGGCGATATTGGCTGGGAATTTTGGTGCAAAGAAGGAAATCCTCTTCCCGAAAGAACTATTAAACTTCTAGAAGAACATAAGATTGGATTGTTTGGCGCTATTACTTCAAAACCAAAAGATAAGGCTACTGCTGAGTTGGCGCCCGAATTAAAAGATAAGGGATTTATTTATTACAGCCCAATTGTTACAATGCGTCAGAAGTTCGGGCTGGATATTTGCATGCGTCCTTGCCAGACATTAGTAGGAAACCCGCTGAATTTTGTTCGTCGTACTGCTAATGGTGGTGTTGACGAACCTGTGGTTGATTGCATGATCTTCCGTCAAAATACCGAAGGATTATATGGAGGCGTAGAGTGGACCAATCCAGGAGATAAGGTGTATGATGCATTAATGACACACCCAAGATTTAAAGAAAATTTCGCATGGTGCCCGCGCCCCGAATTAGCCGTTTCTACTCGTATTGTTACAAAAAAATATTCAACACGTATTATAAAAGCGGCTTTTGAATACGCAAAGAAAAGAGGGTTTGATAAAATAACTCTTTGCGAAAAACCTAACGTTATTCGCGAAACTTCCGGTATGATGTTAAAAATTGCCCAGGAAATGAGCAAGTCCGAATATCCGAACATTCGGGTAGAAGATGTAAATATTGATGCCATGATGATGTGGCTGACTAAAAACCCTGAAAACTATCATGTAATTGTTTCTGAAAATATGTTTGGGGACATTGTATCTGATGCATTTGCTGGATTAATTGGAGGACTGGGATTTGCCACTTCTGCACAATTCAACCCCGAATCAGGTGTAGCTGTATTTGAACCTACACATGGCTCAGCGCCTAAGTACGCTGATTACAAAGTATCTATTGTAAACCCAATTGCAATGATTCTTTCTGCTGTATTGATGTTAGAACATCTTAACGAGATGGAATTTGCAAATCGCATTCGCAAAGCAGTTGCCGACGTTGTTGCCGAAGGTAAAGTGAGAGCCTACGACATGCTTAAAATGAAAGGAACTCCTGATGTGATCAATCAGGGTGCAGCTTCTACAAAGCAAATGACGGATGCAATAATTGAAAAACTATAATTATTATTAAACGCTCTGTGTTACTCTGTTTTTTCTCTGTGAACTCTGTGGTAAAAAAGCCACAGAGTATATAGAGTTTGCATAGACTCACAGAGTTTTTTCTATAACTAATATAAATAAAAGGAGATAAATATGAGTTGTGAATCAATAAAACCCGAATTCGTTGATAAAGCGAAAAAACTATGGCCTGAGCTGGAATGGATTAAAAATGCTGACCTGCGCGAAAAGACCACCAATACTTGGGCTTTAGCGCTTCAGAAAAGTGTTCTTACTGTTGACGATCTGAACACAATTCCATTTACATTACTTGCCGGACCTGATTTAAAAGTAACATTCATGGATCATAAACGCGCAGTGGTGCATATTGCAAAGGATTGCGGAAATCAGATGAATAAATTTTTCAAAAAAGATTTACCCGTTAACATGGATACGCTTATTGCAGGCGCTATACTTGCCGATGTTGGTAAACTTCTTGAATACGAAATGAAAGATGGAAAATCAGCTCAGGGTAAATACGGAAAATATTTACGCCACCCATTCTCCGGCGTTTCATTAGCTGAACATTGCGGTGTGCCGGCAGAAGTGTGCCATATCATTGCTACTCATGCGGGCGAAGGCGACATGGTAAAAAGAACCACCGAAGCATTCGTAGTCCACCACGCCGACTTCATGACATTTGAACCTTTTAAAGACAGATTAAAATAATCTTTTCTTAGTGTAACTTATTGCTCTTAGTGCCTTAGTGGTATGATTTTTTATTGCATAGATGCTATGTTGTAAAGAAAAAGTCTAATAATTTTTAAAAATAAATTTATGAACCTGATAGAAAAAATCCTTGCAAAACATGCAAATAAATCATCGGTAAAACCTGATGAAATTATTGATGTCTTTATTGATTCACGCGCAGCCCGAGATTTTGGTGGAGCCAATGTAGTGAAAAACCTTTTAGATAACGGACTCAAAGTAGCCGACCCAACAAAAACCGTTTTTACTTTCGATTGCAACCCGGGTGGTTCCGATCAGAACTATGCTAAAAATCAGCAATACTGTCGCCAGTTTGCGAGAGAATTTGGAATTAAAGTTTATGATGTAGATGCAGGAATAGGAACTCACATTGCAATTGATAAAGGTCTTGTATGGCCCGGAAGCACTTTCGTTTCCACCGATTCTCATGCAAATATTATGGGCGCTATCGGTACTTTCGGACAAGGCATGGGTGACCAGGACATAGCAGCAGCATGGGCTAATGGCTCCGTATGGTTTAAGGTACCTTATTCTGTAAAACTGAATTTCAAAGGCAAAAAAGCAGCTAATGTTTCTGCAAAAGATATTGTTCTTAATCTTCTTTCAATTTTTGGCGCGAATAAATTGTTGGGCTGTTCTGTAGAACTATATGGCGAAGCCATTGATGCTTTGACCTTAGATGAACGCATAACAATATCTTCTATGGCTACCGAAATGGGCGCTATTATCCTGCTCTTTACGCCATCGCCGGAAATTATTAAGTATTGCGAAGAAAAAACAGGACGTAAGTTAGAACTTATAAAAGCAGATGCAGATGCAAAATATGAACAGGTTCATGACATTGATATTTCAAAATTTGTTCCGATGGTTGCGAAACCGGGGCATCCCCATGATGATACATCCGTAGCTTCAGTGAAAAAAACAAAAATCGATTCGGCATTTATTGGAAGTTGCACCAATGGGCGCATTGAAGATCTTCGCATAACCGCGGCTATTTTGAAAGACAGAAAAGTTGCTCCCGCAGTAGTATTGAAAATAGTTCCTGCTACCGATGAAATCTGGCAACAAGCTTTGAAAGAAGGCTTGATAAAAATATACAAAGATGCAGGAGCATTAGTTTCAAATGCAGGATGTGCAGGCTGTGCAGCAGGACAGCTTGGACAGAATGGTCCCGGCGAAATCACTATCAGCACAGGTAACCGCAATTTCGAAGGAAAACAGGGAAAGGGTTTTGTTTATCTTGCATCGCCTGCAGTTGTTGCTGCATCAGCAATAGCAGGCTATATAACAACTCCTGATGATATTCCTTCTAAACCAGCGTTGTTTGAACAAAAAGAATATCTTAAAAAGAGTCCTGTTGTAAAAAATTCGCACGATGAAAAACCTTTGGTTGTTGAAGGAAGAGTATGGATCATTAATAAAGACGATATTGATACTGATATGATATATCACAATCGCTATCTTACAATTACCGACATTAAAGAAATGGGACAATATACTTTTGACAACTTAAAAGGTTATGGAGATTTTGCTAAGAAATCCCAGCCCGGAGATATCATTATAACAGCAAAAAATTTTGGAGCAGGAAGTTCTCGTCAACAGGCTGTTGATTGTTTTATTTCTCTTGGTATTTCATGCATTCTTGCCGAATCTTATGGCGCTATATACGAACGAAATGCAATAAATGCAGCTATGCCAATTCTTACATACAACCCTGAAACAATTGCTGCTATTGAACTACAGAATGGCAACAAGGTTAAAATAGACATGGAAAAAGGAATTATCACAAATTTAACTAACAACAAAACCGCTAATATCAACAGGTTTACTGATGTGCAAATAGATATTTACAGGAAGGGTGGATTGTTAGGGTAATCGCTTGCTGCATTTATAAAAATAAAAGAGTTAGTGTTATGTTAATAATATTATAATACTGTTCACACTTCGATGAACTCAGTGTGACTCTGTGCTTTGGTCATACTGAGTTTATCGAAGTATGAGCCTGTCAAAGCATTTTGTAGGTATTATTATCGTTACACATTATCTTTTTTTATTTCTCCAGTTTTTTCTTCTCTTCCAATTTTTTTAGAATTTCTTCCTGTATAGCTTTAGGTGTTGGCATATATTTAAAAAATTCCATAGAATAATTTGCCCTGCCGCTCGAAATATTTCTTAGTTGTGTTGCGTATCCGAACATTTCAGTCAGAGGAACAAAGCCATTAAGTTTTTGCGAACCTTTCCTGTAACGCCGCATTGATTCTATCTTTCCTCTGCGTTTATTGAGGTTTCCTGAAACATCACCAATATAATCATCAGGTGTATTAACTTCAATTTTCATTACAGGCTCTAGAAGAATTGGATTCGCTTTCATAAAGCCTTGTTTAAAACAAATGGAAGCGCAGGTCTGGAAAGCCATATCCGAAGAATCCACAGGATGGAAGGCGCCATCAAGCAATACCACTTTTACATCTACCACCGGAAATCCTGCAAGTATGCCTGCTTCGAGTGTTTTTAAAATTCCTTTTTTTACCGATGGAATATATTCTGTTGGAATAGAGCCGCCTTTAATTTTATCAACAAATTCAAAACCTTTGCCTTCGTTAGGTTCTATACGCATTACAGTGCGGGCAAATTGTCCTTTTCCGCCCGATTGTTTTGCATGTTTGTAATCACTTTCCACTTCGGTTGTAATGGTTTCCCTGAAAGCCACAGCAGGCTCACCCACTTCAACTTCTACATGGAACTCCACTCGCAACCTGTCGATAATAATTTCAAGATGCAACTCTCCCATCCCTGAAATAACTGTTTCGCCTGTTTCATCATTAAAGCGTACCCTGAACGAAGGATCTTCATTTGCAAGCTTGTTAAGCGCTTCTCCAAGTTTCTGCTGGTCTTTTGGCTTTGGAGGCATTACCTTTAATTCAATAACCGTTTGGGGAATATGAATATTTTCGAGCAACAGTCTGTGATTGATGTCACACAAGGTATCGCCGGTTTTTGTATATTTCATCCCTACAAGAGCAACAATATCTCCCGGTCCCGCTTCCTGAATTTCTTCTCTTTCTTTCGCTTTTATCCTGAACAACCTTCCTATTCTTTCAGGTTTTTTCTTTACTGCATTATAAACTTGTACGCCATTTGTAATCGAGCCGGAATAAATTCTGATAAATGTTTGCTGCCCTACAAATGCATCATTTATAACTTTAAAAGCAAGTGCGGAAAAAGGATCTTTGGCTGAAGGGTTACGGGTACGTGTCTTTTCAGCATCGTCCATATCTATCCCAACAATAGCGCCCTTATCAATAGGCGATGGAAGGTAATCCACCACAGCATCTAAAAGAAGCTGTACTCCTTTATTCTTATATGCTGCACCACAAAATACTGGTGTTACCAATAGTTTTAGTGTTGCTTCTCTGGCAGCTTTTATAATTAGTTCGGCAGGAACTTCTTTCTCCTTAAAATAAAGCGTCATGATATCCTCATTGTAATCGGCAAGTTTCTCTATAAGTTGATTTCTTGCTGTAATGTATGCGCTCCTGTATTCTTCCGGAACATCTGTTTCGATGCAATCTTTATCGGTAAATATGTATGCTTTTTTTTGAATCACATCTATCATGCCAATAAAGTTATCTTCTGCGCCCATTGGCAATTGAAAAGCAATCGCTTTTGCATCAAGAGTTGTGTTTAGTTGTTTTACCACCTCATTAAAGTTCGCTCCGGTTCTGTCCATTTTATTTACAAATGCAATGCGAGGAACTTTGTATCTGTCAGCCTGGTTCCAAACAGTTTCACTTTGAGGCTCAACTCCGCCAACAGCGCAAAATACTGCGATCATTCCATCTATCACACGAAGTGATCTTTCTACTTCAACTGTAAAATCAACATGTCCGGGTGTGTCAATAATATTTATCTGCGATCCTTTCCATGAACATGAAATAGCCGCTGATGCAATTGTGATGCCTCGCTCCTGTTCCTGTTTCATGAAATCCATAGTGGCTTTTCCATCATGAACCTCGCCGGTTTTGCGGGTTACACCGGTAAAATAAAGAATGCGTTCTGTAACGGTTGTTTTCCCTGCATCAATATGTGCAGCAATTCCTATATTTCTAAGTTTTGTTAAAGGCATATTCTCTTACCTGTTTTCGATATTGTTCTATAATGCCTGATTTTAAAGGCAAATTAAAATAAGTTCTATTAATTTTTGATGACAGTAAGAGGCAGAAGATCTAATTGGAAGGATTAAATACTAAACCAGTTTCCTGACAAAGGATGCAAAGGTAATAAATAATGCTTAAAAATCAAGCGTTTCGGAAGTATTATACCAATTGCATATATATAATAGTCTAAAGACATTTTATATATTATCCCGATAATTATCGGGAGTAAATGCCGATGCTGCATGAAAATAGTTCAATAAGACGCAGTCGCAATTGGACTATATTGAATGCGCTATCGGTATTATAATAAAATAAATTGCTACTACTGTTGTAAACCCTTGTAGTGTATAGGTAGTAAATTAAGGTAATTAAAAGGTCTTAAGCAACCAAGAAAAATTACTTTAACTCAAAAATTCTTGTGTTGGATGAATACTGATTGAATCAGGCTGTCTGTTCCTGAATTATTGAGATAGGTGTTGCCTTTTATATCGCCAACATGGTTCTCTACATCATAATATGTTTCATTAAACCCTGTATTTCCTGTTGCCTGAGAGCGTACTCTGTAACATGTAAAGGTACCCAATGGTGTAGTTACAACATCATTCACCGATAAAACTGTTTGAGTACATGTTGTGCTTTGGTTGGTTGTAACCCATGTATCACCTACGTGCATGCCAATATAGAACAACTTCTGTTTTGCTGAAAGTACTCCATAATTATACGACTGAATATAAAGAGTGTCATTGGAAACAACATATACTCCGGAATCATTTGAACCATAATCATTATAAACTCTGTAAACAAAAGAGTTTGATGAAAGCTGTCTGACAATTAGCTTTATGGCTGCGTCAGTAATAGTATCTGTGAGCAATGAACTCAATGAATTATACCTCCATTCGTTGCCCGTTTTCATCCATGGGTAATTATCAGTTGAGGTATTATTATTATTGCTGTTATTATTATTATCATTATTGCTATCTTTATTACAGGAAAAGATTAATCCTGTAAATAAAACTGCAATTAAAACTAAAATAAAATGTGATTGTTTTTTCATAGTTGCATATTTTTAATGGTTTAACAACAGAATATTTTTGTAAATATAATTATCAAGTTTAATCAAGAAGCTTTATGGGTAATTAATGACAACTTATGTTAAGTAGTTTCAAAGATAACACATTTTTTATTACATTAGTCAGTATTTTGATTTTTTTTTTGTTAATTTCTAACTTTTTGTCATAGAATACAGACTAGTTTGCTTTCGCAAACATTTTATGAACTAGTATATTTTTATGCAAAAGTTAAATTAAATTAGTTTTTTTAATAAACTTAAAAAACTTTTTGGGATTTGCGATTCGAAACGCATTTCTTCTCCGTTAACAGGGTGTTTAAACTTAAGAGAAATTGCATGAAGTCCCATGCGTTTTATCGGGTTTTGAGTGGA
>CAINEZ010000140.1 GCA_903847905.1 uncultured Bacteroidota bacterium | reverse complement strand
TGAGTGCGCAATCCCTGTTCGCGTTGCAACTGTAAACGTTTTGTTGCTATATTTTTTACCTCATGTTCATCATTCATCATATTGAATTTATCTCCTGCCTGAGGAGCGCCATTCAACCCTAATAAAAGAACAGGAGTGGAAGGACCGGCTTCTTTTATTGGCTGACTTCTTTCATTAAACATGGCTTTTACCCTGCCAAAAGTACAGCCTGCAAGTACCATATCTCCAATTTTAAGAGTTCCGGTTTGTACTAATACTGTAGAAACATAGCCCCGCCCTTTATCAAGCGAAGATTCTATTACAGTTCCCTGGGCATTTTTATTGGGGTTTGATTTCAGATCAAGAATTTCTGCCTCAAGTAAAACTTTTTCGAGCAATAATTCTACATTAATACCTTTTTTTGCGGATATTTCCTGTGATTGAAATTTTCCACCCCAGTCTTCAACAAGAAAATTAAGATTTGCTAATTGTTCTTTAATTTTTTCGGGATTTGCATTAGGTTTATCTATCTTGTTAATGGCAAATATCAATGGAACGCCTGCTGCAGTAGCATGATTTATAGCTTCAATAGTTTGAGGCATTACACTATCGTCAGCAGCAATAACAACTATTACAATATCTGTAACTTTTGCTCCGCGTGCTCTCATAGCAGTAAAAGCTTCATGGCCCGGGGTATCCAGAAAAGTTATTTTTCCGCCATTCTCCATCATTACTTCATATGCGCCGATATGCTGTGTAATTCCACCTGCTTCACCGGCAATAACATTGGCTTTTCTAATATAATCAAGCAGGGAAGTTTTTCCATGATCAACATGCCCCATCACCGTAACAATAGGATGCCGATGAATAAGGTCATCGGGATCGTCTCTATCTTCCCTGATAGCTTCCTGTACATCAACGCTGACAAATTCAACTTTATATCCAAACTCTTCAGCAATGATACTAAGTGTTTCTGCATCCATACGCTGGTTGATAGAAACAAAAAGCCCAAGATTCATACAAGTAGCAATAATTTGAGTTACCGGAACATTCATCATATTGCCAAGTTCATTGGCTGTAACAAACTCAGTAACTTTAATAATTTTCTTTTCTTCTTCCTGTCGTTCAATTTCATCCTGTACCTGCTGATTAATCAATTCACGCTTTTGCCTTCGGTATTTAGAGGCTTTGGATTTTCCAGTGCCACTGAGCCGGGCAAGAGTTTCTTTAATTTGTTTTTGAATTTCTTCGGCTGAAACTTCTGGTTTGACACGATCTTTATTAATATGCTTCTTGCCCTTAAAACCTGATTTTTCACGAATTACTTCCTGCGTAGTACTAACTTTATATTCTTTTTTTATTCTTTTCCTTTTCTTTTTCTTATTTCTGCTTTCGTTGGGAACATTGGTTACCGGCTTTTTGTGAAGTTCTTTTGCGACCGGCAATTCCATTTTACCTAAAATTGTAGGGGCGCCTAATTTTACTCTTTCTGTAGGGAGAAAATTATCAGGTAATTCTTTCTTTTCGGGAAGGATTTCTTTCTTTTCAGGTTCTTGTATTTTTTCATTATCAATTTCAGGTTCAACTTCAATTATTGGTTTCTTTTTCTTAACAGAATATTTTTGGAGGTTTTCTTCTGACTTTTTTGTTTTGTTTTTTGTATTCATTGAATCAAGATCCATTTTTCCGACAATCTTTATTTTTGAATCTTTCTTCGTTTCTTCTTTTTTTACAGAAGTCCCTTTTCCCTTCAGCTTTTTAGTTTCTGTTTCAATAAAGGCATCTTTCTTCTTTGTTTCTTCTTCTTTTTTGGTTATTTCTTTCTTTAAAGTTTTACTTTCTGAAATTTCAGAATTATCTTCTTTCTGTTGTTTTTCTTTCTTTGACTTTATCTTTCCAGCAGCTTCTTTTTCCGTTAATGTTTCTTTTTCTGATACTTTTTCTTTGGGAGTATTCGATTTTTGTTTTAATTTTTCAGGGTCAATTTTTCCCAACACTTTTGGTTGTTTGATTTCAGCTTCTGCTTTTTCAATTTTAAATATTTCTTTTTTCCTGGCAGCAACGGATTGTACATCTTTTATTAGCAAATCTTCAGTAAAATTTTCGTTTTCTTTTACTACAGGCTTTGGATCTTCAACAGTAACCGTTTCCTTATTTACAAAAGATATTCCTGACCGGCGCGATTCTTCTTTAACATTTTTTTCTATAGAGAACTCTTTCACCAACATTTCATACATATCGGTTGTGATTCTGGCATTAAGATTCAGTTCAATATGATAGCCTTTAATGGATAAAAAATCAACAATGGTTTGCAGACCAATGTTAAATTCCTTGGCTACCTTACTAAGTCGTAATACTTGTGGAATGTCTGCCATATTCTGTCTTTCTGTTTCTGTAATGTCTAAAATAATGTTGTAAAATTATAATTTTATTCGAATTCCGATTTAAGAATCCTGATTACTTCTTTGATAGTTTCTTCCTCTAAGTCGGTTCTCTGAACAAGTTCGTCAATGCTAAGTTCAAGAACACTTTTAGCTGTATCGCAACCGATTGTTTTGAACTCATCAATAATCCATTCATCAATTTCATCACTGAATTCCATCAGATCCACATCTTCAACATCTTCTTCCGTATCCCGATAAACATCAATTTCGTAGCCGGTAAGTTTACCGGCAAGCTTAATATTAAAACCACCTTTGCCGATGGCGAGTGAAACCTGGTCGGGTTTCAGATATACTTCAGCATGTTTTGTGTCGTCGTGAATAACAATGGAAGATATTTTCGCAGGACTTAATGCGCGTTGAATGTAAAGTGTAGGGTTTCCGGTAAAATTAATGACATCAATATTTTCATTTTTCAATTCCCTGACAATTCCATGTATGCGTGAGCCTTTCATTCCAACGCAGGCGCCAACCGGGTCAATACGGTCATCATATGATTCAACTGCCACTTTTGCTCTTTCACCCGGCACCCGCACAATATTCCTGATGGTAATTAATCCATCAAAAACTTCGGGCACTTCGGCTTCAAATAATCTTTCCAGAAACAAAGGAGATGTTCTTGACAAAATAATCATAGGGGTGTTGTTCTTCATTTCAACTTTTAAAACCACTGCGCGCAAAGAGTCGCCTTTCCTGTAAAAATCAGAAGGTATCTGCTCTGATTTTGGGAGTATGAGCTCAATCCCTTCATCATCAAGTATAAGAATTTCTTTTTTCCATACCTGGTATACTTCTCCTGTAATAATTTCGCCAATTTTTTCTTTGTATTTTTTATAAACATTATCTTTTTCAAGATCGAGGATTTTAGAAGCCAGGTTTTGTCTGAGAGAAAGGATTTCCCTGCGACCAAAATTTTCCATTTTGAATTCTTCCGAAACTTCTTCGCCAATTTCAAAATCGGGTTCTATTTTTATTGCCTGAGAATAAGCAATCTGCTTATTCTCATCTTCTACGGTGTTATCCTCAACTATGATACGGTTACGCCATATCTCAAGGTCTCCTTTATCAACATTAACAATAATATCAAAATTATCAGATGAACCGAATTTCTTAAGAAGCATACTTCTGAATACATCTTCCAGGATACGCATCATTGTTGAGCGATCAATGTTTTTAAATTCTTTAAATTCCGAAAAGGATTCAATTAAATTTATATGTTCCATTTTGTAATGATGTTATATATTTATTACCAATCTTGTTTCTTTGACTTGATCAAATACAAAAGAAAATAGCGCTTTTTTAACTTCTTCTTTCTTCTTCTTATTTTTCTTTTCAATAACTTTTTCAGTTATTTCAAAACCCTCATCTGTAATACCTGAAAGAAAGCCTTTTTTAACTGTCCCATTTTTTAAAACAACTTTAACTTCTTTACCAATATTTTTTTTATATTGTCTTTTCAAAACTAATGGAAAATCAAGTCCTGCAGATGATACCTCTAAATCAAAATCTTCTTTACCACGATCAAGATTAGATTCAATGAACTTACTCATTTTTGCACAATCACTTATAGATATTGCGCTATCGGCATCTATAAATATTAAAATGCGGTTTCCATGTTTAACTTTAATATCAACAATAAATTTATCAGTGCCAGCTATATGCTGTTCAGCAAGGTTCCTGATGAATTCTTCTTTTATCATAGTATTATTTTTCGACAATGAAAGAGGGGA
>CAINEZ010000139.1 GCA_903847905.1 uncultured Bacteroidota bacterium | reverse complement strand
GTGTAATTTTGTCCATTGGGTTTCTTATTGAGAGTTTGAAAACCCAAATTTCACCTTTTGGGTGATATAAAAGACATCCTAAAGCTCTGTTTTATCAACATCTTTAGGTGTCTTTATTAACTTGTTTGCGACTTTTGGGTTATCAGAAAACTTAAAATAAAAAAAAAAAGAGGCAACTTTTAAAAAATATTTGCGTCTTTATTTTACGTTAAATCAGTTAATTTGGTTAAGTTATTTCTTTTGTATTATTAAATAAAAGTTTATACTTTTGTGAACAAGTTTATATTTACAAATAAAATAAACATCTGGCATTTTTAATTCACCCAAATCTTTATTAGCCATGAAAAAAATTAATATTGTATTAGTATTTTTATTAATAATTTTTGGAAGTGCACAATTATCGGCTCAAACATTTTCAAATACTAATCCATATAGTATTCCAGATGGTGACCCTTTTACTGGAGTTTATAGCGATATTACAATTCCTACGCCAGTTTCAATAAATTCTACTGCAATAATTGGCAATGTTACAATAAATATTAATCACCTTAATGTTTCTGATTTGAAAATTTATTTAGTAGATCCTCTGTCTCACACTTTTCTACTTTCTCAGAATAATGGTGGCACGGGCGATAATTATACAAATACTGTATTTACAATGAGCGCTGTAACTCCTATTACTTCGGGTTCTGCTCCTTTTACAGGTTCTTATATTCCTCAATCAGGAACATTAAATTCTATTTCTAATCCTAATGGAAATGTAAACGCAAGCCCCATTGGAAAATGGCGATTGCATGTATATGACGAAGTTTTAGGTACTTCAGGAACTATTCAAAGCTGGAGTATTACCTTTGTAGCGCCTCCCTGCCCAACGGTTGGAATTCACTCATACCCGACTTCTGGCTTTACTTCTTTTGCTTGTAACGATTCCTTATCTTTTGTAGCCAATGACTCAAATGTTGCTGTAGGTTTTGATTATCCGGTTCTTCTTTTCCAGGTTTATTGGCATGCCAACGGCATTTTTAATAATACAATTGTGTATAGAAATGATACTTTTATGTCTCAAATTTCTGGAGACGGTACAGTTACTGATCATGAACATACACTATATTCTAAAAGTCCTACTCAAAAATTTACCCATCCAAATGATGAATATAAAATACGGGTTTGTGATAATAGTGCAGGTATAGCCCCAATGGAATGGATGGTATATGACGGAAACGGGGTTAATTACGCATCAGGAACTACACCTTCAGGCGGCGGTTGTGCTACATACGGACCTTGGCATCCTTATGGATCGGCAACTTGGACAATTTCTCCTTCGGTACCAGGGGGATTATTTCAAACTGACTGGGGATATGCAACAATAAGGGGAAGTGTGTTGGGTCCCGGAACTTATACTTTAACTTATAATTGGGATAATCAAGCGGCTCTTCAGGCGCTTGGAGGTTATCCTTGTTCTGGATCAGTTTCTAAAATTATTACAATTACTAATCCATGGAATGCCTCTTGGACTCCACCCGGACCAATATGCTCTTCAGCAAGTTCATTAAACTTAAATAGCTATATTACAGGAAATACAGGGGGTACATGGTCAGGTACGGGCGTTAGCGGCAGTACTTTTAATCCATCAGGGCTTTCAGGTCCTATTAATATTACTTATTATGTTGGTAATAGCGCTGCTTGTGATTCTTCAGTTACTCACCCTATCATGGTAAATCCTTTACCAACAGCAATTGCAGGATCAGATGTGGCAATTTGTAAAGGTAGTAGCACAACTTTTAATGCAAGCGGAGGAGGAACTTATTCATGGAGTCCAGCAACAGGATTAAGCGCAACAAATATATCAAATCCAATAGCAAACCCTACAGCGAATACAACATATACTTTAATTGTAACTGATGGCAATGGATGCACAGATAACGACAATGTAGTTGTTACTGTAAATTCATTACCAACGGCAATTGCAGGATCAGACCTGGCAATTTGTAACGGTAGCAACATAACTCTTAATGCAAGCGGAGGAGGAACTTATTCATGGAGTCCCGCAATAGGATTAAGCGCGACAAATATATCAAATCCAATAGCAAACCCTACAGTTAATACAACATATATTTTAACAGTAACTGATGGCAATGGATGCACGGATACCGATGATGCAGTTGTTACTGTAAATTCATTACCAACGGCAATTGCAGGATCAGACGTGGCAATTTGTAATGGTAGCAGCACAACTTTTAGCGCAAGCGGAGGAGGAACTTATTCATGGAGTCCCGCAATAGGATTAAGTGCAACAAGTATATTAAACCCAATAGCAAACCCTACAGTTAATACAACATATATTTTAACAGTAACTGATGGCAATGGATGCACGGATACTGACGATATAGCTGTTACTGTAAATTCATTGCCAACTGCAATTGCAGGATCAGACGTTGCAATTTGTAACGGTAGCAGCACAACTTTTAATGCAAGCGGAGGAGGAACTTATTCATGGAGTCCCGCAATAGGATTAAG
>CAINEZ010000138.1 GCA_903847905.1 uncultured Bacteroidota bacterium | reverse complement strand
TAATTAGTATTGGTAAAAGATTGAGTAATATCTTGATTATTAGCCCATGCTTTATATTGCCCATTTATATATGCTTTTGCTGATATATTTATATTCTTTACAAATGATACCATATTAAATACTGAGGCAGGGAATGTGTTTGAGGATGTATACTCATCATTATTATTATTTTTCACATCAAGCGTATGTTCTATTTGATTGTATATCCAAAATCCATTTGAAAAATTATTTATACTAAAAAATTGTCCCCATACATTAGTATTATTATATTTTACAACGATAAAAATAGTCATTGAAGAAGTATTAATATTCGGAATTGTAGTACCCTGTAGCCAATCATCAGTACCATCAAATCTAATTATAGGTTGATTGTTAATAGCGCTACCACCATCTGCAACGAAAAGAGGTTGATATAATACAGTCGATTGATTAGCATTATTTCCATTACCCGATTGGTCTGCCCATCCACTAACTGCACTTCCATTTAATGTTATTCCTGCATCAGCTTCAAGCCATAATTTACAACCTGCAATATCAGTAGGTTCAAACTTTGTAATTACCTTCACTCCATTTATATTTAGTTTGGGTACACTCCAAATTTGTCCATATATATCAACGAAATTTACAGAAGTACTAATATTTTCGCCATATTTTGTAACTCCTGTTTGCCCAGAAGTACAAAAAGAAAAAAATAATAACATTGCTAAAAATATTTGTTTCATCTTAATAATTATAATCAAATTGGATTCTATCTCCCGCATCTATGGTTTTGTTACCGTTGTTCGTAGGATTATATTCAATACCTGTTGTTCCTGTAACACCATAAGCTGTATTACTTATTCTAATTCCATTGATATATCCCCATATACTACTATTAGTAGCAGGGACAATATTAAGATTGAATATTGTTTGTCCCGTTGTTCCTATTGTTTCATAACCAGTTGAGCCTAATATTCCTGTCGCCCCAGTTACACCAGTCAAACCAGTTGGACCGGTTGCACCGTCAGCTCCGTTATTGCAGGTTAGTCCTGTTGGACCAGTTGCACCGTCGGCTCCATTATTGCCGGTTAATCCGGTTGGACCAGTTGCACCCTGTACTCCATTAATCCCAAATAATACGTGCCATGTTCCTGTGATAGGAATTTCGGAACCATAAAATTTAATCCTAACATGATTTGCGTCAATCATTGAATCATTAGGAAAAAGGGGATTGGTTCCCAAATAATTCAAAGTATGTGTTACGTCTTGATTACTATTATCTAATATTGAACAAAAAACATAATTAGCATTTAGATTATGTTCAAAATCTACATAATAAAAATTAGTATTATATAATGTTAAATCTGAATTAGTGAAGGCGAAATTCTTATTCGTGCCCTGCATTGACCCGTCAAGTCCGGTAGCTCCTGTTAAACCAGTCGGTCCCGTTGCACCTGTTGCACCAGTTACACCCTGAATACCTTGCGCTCCCGTTGCTCCAGTAGTTCCAACAATAGCATTCCAAGTACAAACACCACCCGACCCATTGGCTACTAATACCGCTCCAGTAGCGCCAAAGGTAGTAGGTAATGTATATCGTTGATTGATTTCAACGCTGCCATTAAGAGCGAAAGAAAAAGGTGTAATTCTACAAATTTGCGTTCCAGGTTTATTGTACAAATCTAAAATGTCGTTTATATTAATAGTGCAATTCCAAGAATCTCCTATTTTATGCCCAGTTGTGTGAGCGAACTGAATTAATATTCCATTAAAAGACCCAGGTGTATATAACCCAAGAAATTGAGGTATTCCTAAAATAGAAATCGTATCTCCAACCCCCAGGCTATTAATCCATATTATTTGATCGCCCAACGATGAAGTATCATATATTGTTACCGTATAGCTAATATCAATAGTACCGCCGTAATATGAACTCGGATAAGACATATCATTAAGCCCGCTGCCGGAAAACCCCATAATAGTATATGAATAATTATCCAAGGAGCTTTTTACACTTAATTTCGCTGTAGGCGCTGTAGTGCCTATACCTACATACTGTGCCATGGGTTGAATAGATAATGGAATACCTGCGTATGTCTGAATACTTCCGTAAGTTGCCGATCCCTTTACGTCCAATAATATTGAAGGAAATAAAGGCGACGTTGTGCCTGTACCTGCTACTAACAAACCTCCATTAACCTCCAATTTCTCGTTTGGAGAAGTTGTACCTATTCCTAAATTACCATTGGTTAACAATCTCATCCATTCCGTGTTATTCGCTTTTAGCACAAAAGGAACATTGTCAGTAGTACCGATAAAGTTTATACCGGCTGATGTGCCACTATTACCCTGCAACTTCCAATAGTTTCCATTTGTACTACCTGAATCAATCTTATAAGTTACTACATTATTTTTCACACAAAGTAAAGTGTCATAACCAAAAGGCAATGGTGTTATCGGTACTTTTTCAAACAATAACAAAGAATCTATTAATCGCGTGCTACCATCAACCGTAAGCTTTCCGAAAATATGTTTATCAGCCTGGCTAAAACTAATAAGCGATGAAACAATAAAAATAACGAGTAATAATATTTTTTTCATAATGATTATTATTTATATGTCTTCCATTTTCGTCCAGGTTCCGGAAATTCTTTTTTCAGTCGTTAACTTATTTGTGTCAGCAGCCATTAAAATCCTATAATTACCATCCTGGTTAATCCCTGTATTTCCATTCGCAATATATTCGGTACACTGCCCAGGCAATATAATACTATACCCACCTTGCAGGATTAATAGAATATTATACAATAAATCTTCAGATATTGAAGAAAACGGAGGTACCGGCATTACTAAAGGCAATCCCATATATTTTTCTTTAGATATTAGGCTGTAAATATTTTAATTAAAAGCAAAACGCCTACCAATAAAACCAATACAGCGATTGCAATTTCCAAATTTTTCATAGTTGTACTTTTTTTTTAAAGCTTGCACGATACGCATCTGGTATTTTCTTTAACATAACCTCTTCAACTTCTGCCATTGTAAGTTTCCCGTCTTTATTTTCATCGAAGCCAGGATTATAATTAGCAATTACAGAAGCCGGCAGTTGTGCTGTTTGTATAATTGTGTCAGGACTGGCGCCAACGAAAGCAGGCATAAAGGTTACCATATACAAGTCTATAAAACTTTTAATCTTACCGGTATATGGGGCAAAGTATTTATACACATAATCCAGTTGATCTACATTTGACATTGCTTTCAAAGTATCCGTTGTAGTTCCGAGTGCTTTAGCAGTGTCAGGCATAAATTGAATAAGCCCTGTAGCTCCGCCCATAGGGTTAACAATACGGTGATTTAAGCCGCTCTCAGAATGCATAACTTGCATAAGCCAGTTAGGGTCAATTCCCAATTTAACAGCGATAGAATTTACCTTGGCGGCAAACGCGTCACGATTTTCAGTAACATTTTCAATCCAAAGAAGAGACATATTTTTATAATTTACGAAAGAATAAATATGTAATTAAAATCAGGATTATGCCTGTTATAAAGAGCGCCAGGCTCAGTTTTATAATACCGCCACTCTCAAAACTAATAGGTAATGAGGGTAACTGTATTTGCGATAGTGCGTTTTCCGGTGTTGTTGTTTCAACCATTGTAGTTATTTTAAATTGCTATGCCTTTATTTTGCATGTACAGTTTTAATTGAGACATATAAGGTTTTACAAGTTGGTTATAATAATATTCAGGAGCCGCTTTTACTCCTGACACAGAATAAAGAGCAGCTTCTGTAAGTGGACCGAAATCACCATCTAAAGCGAGAGTTTTTCCCTTAAAATAATTTAATGCCGCCTGCAAATACAACACCTCTGTTCCTTTACTACCTTGCTTTAGAGGAAATGTAGTATTTGTTAATCCTGTATTATTCGTATTTACCTGAATAGATGACGCACCATTACCCTTGGTAGTTGTAGTACTAGAATTTTCATTCCCTGCATTATTTATTTTTTTTGCTTTCCGTTTAGGTTTTAAATAAAAAAAATAAATAGCGCACAATATTAAGACTACTGCTAATACAACAGCAACCATTATTCCCGTAGATTTTGTTTCCTGTGCCATTTTAAAATATTTTTTGATACCAAGTTTTTTCCGTTGTTGCTCCAGGTTCTTTAGTAAAAACATAAACAAGAACACCACATGCGATAACAATAAGAAGGAATAGTATTAAGTTTAAATAATTCATACTAAATTTAATTTTTGCATTCGAGGCATAATAACATTACTAACAAGTCCCGATAGATAGAAAGAATGAGCCAAATAGTATTCACCATCCATCCACGCATACAGAGTTTCCCCATTACCATAATTTTTATTAAAATCATTATAAACAGCCACAAATAAAGTGTCAGAAAGTTTTGATAATTTATCATAAGGCTCAGGGTCGCGGCTTAATAGATTAACCCCTTTCATTTCTTCATATAACGACCGTGCTATTTCGCGGACTTGAGTTGCTTCCGCATCGGTTAAATTTTTCATACCAGGTTCATCATTCGGTAACTTCACTTGTTTAATTGTTCCGGCAGCCTTACCCTGAAAATATACCAATGCTATAATGATTACAACTACAACGGCTATGATTATATATATTTTGATATTTTTACTCATGTTACAAAATTGATTACAACAGCTACTATAACAATAAATACAAGCAGCGCCAAGACTGCATACACGACGTCCGTTTTATTTATAAGCCCTAATAACATTTTTACACTCTGTGGTGAGTAGCCATACTAATATTCCCAATCCCCGACCAATTTTTAGGTTTTTTAGCGGATTTAACAAGATGAATACCTATAGCAGCAGCAGATGTATTACCGCTCAGCAGACCAGGAACTGTAGGGCGAACTATAATTGTATTTAAGTTCCCTCTTGGACCAACAACAGAATGTTTGACAATACCTGAGCCAGGCAATACACCAACAGCGGGACGCCCTTCAACATACGGATCATCAATTCTGCTTGACACTGTATATAGACCACTATCATCTCCAGCCATAATAGTACCAGCATTCTCCCCGACATCGAATTGTGTGAGCTCAGCTTCTGATTTTTTCTTTTTGTCCTTTTTGCCCCATTTTTCCCACGCTAAGAATGCGGCTACTGCCAATATGAGCGCTACTACCACTGCAATCAAAGTTTTCATACCTATATATTTAATTAAAATTACTTATCCTTTTTTCATTCCTTCAACACGTTTTGCTTCCACATTAAATATCTTTCCAAATCTTTCCTTGGTTTTTTCAAGATTTTTTTCAGAATCGTTCTTCTTACCAAAATTTTTGTATAGCACAAAAGCCACGACAGCTAATACCAGAAGAACTATTATTACTATGGCTATTTTTTTCATATCATTTCTTTTTTACTTTAAGAAATATAATTCCTACAATTACCAAAACAACTACAAAAATAATAATAACAGTTGTATTATTATTTTTAGGTATCGTTTTTTCAGCAGCAGCAGGTATTACAACAGGAGTATCATTTTGGCCGGTTAATGCCTTATACGCTTCTATTTGTTCCTGCATAATCATCGCGGCATTTTTACCTTTATTTTCAAGGCGCTTACCGGAATTTATATTCAGTCCTTTAACAACGCCAGTAACTGTTCCGCCTATCGCTTCAGCAAGACCCGGAATAAACCTGCTTTCGTAATTATCCAAAGAATTACTTTCGTAGTCCATATTATTTTTTTATAAAAATGAAATAAGACCCGGCAGCAAGCGCGAGAAGTAAAACAACACCAATTATAATAGCCGTAGTCTGATCAAGTCCTAATATTTTTTTTGCTGAAGCATCCGAAGTTTTTGCGTTAGTGCTGGCGGCTACTCTTGCAGCTATATTCTGTGAAGCCATTTGAGCCGACAGAGAGGGAGTAACACCCATCTTTGCAGCCATCTCAGTAATATCGAAATCAGCAGCGCCACCCAAGCCGGCTTTTTCATCTTTTGTCTCACTGCGAAATTGCTGACGTAGTGTTTTACCACCACCGGCAGCCGTTTTCTCTTCTTTCCAATTCTTTCTCCAACCCTTGCCGTATTCTTCCTTAAGCTTCTGTTTTTCTTCTTTCTTTTTCTTATTACCAAGTCCAAGAAAGTCATCTTCATAGCCACTCATATAACAGGTATTTAATTTTTCAAATTCTTTTAAAGCATTTATATTACCATACTTTTTATAATCAAATACACACGCTCTTTTAAGCATTGAACGGATACGGTTTTTATTGAGAGGAGTATCTGATTTTAATAGATCATTTAAAGCCATTACAACATTTCTAAGACTACCCTGCTCTGTACCGGCAATCCTGTTAAACGCGTATTCATCCGCTTCAAGTTCAGATCGTGTCTGTTCGAAGTAATGACCTTTTTCATGTTCAAGGATAAGCCTTTTGTATATATCCGGTATTGCAAACCATAAAGAACGATTTATTTTAATATGACCAGTTGCGCGGTTAATGCTGGCAGGGTTAGAAGCCCCAAGGTCATCAGCAAAAGAAATATATGTGCAGTTATTTTGCACGATATTTCTTACCGGCTTCTTTCATGCAGCTTGTCCACTTTTTACCAGGGCTTTTTTTTCTTATGGTTTTAGCCATTGAAATTACTGTCATGCCTGCCTTTTTAGTTTTAGGAGAAATTTTCCTTTTCTTTTTAGCCATATTATTTTTTCAAAAAAATGATTAAAATAATTAATAGAATTATTCCCCCGCCGGCGATATAAAGCCACATCTCACCTTGCTTACCGCTATCAGACTGCTTATCAGTGTCGGCAGCAGTAGGTAGTTTTGGATTAACTGCGGACTGGTTAATAACATTTGTAGCCGCCGTTACCTGGTTTACAGCAGTTGCAACACCTGTAAGAGCAGTAGAAGCATCATTAAACCAGTTCTTAAATTTATCCCATCCGGTTTTTTTATTATTTGCCGTTGCCATTGCTTGCTCCATTGTAGGAGGACCGACAGTGTTAGTAGTTTTATCATCTTTATCTTTGCCAAAACCCAGGAAAGCTTCCTTTTTTTCATGAACCACATCGAACAGATCATGGAGAAATGGTTCACCGGCTACCTGGTACACATTTAGAATGTCCACAAGAGTAGCAGGTTTGTTAACCCCATACTTCTTATGCAGTAACCGCACACTGGAAGGGTGTGCGGTTATTGATTTTACCAGGTCTTCTGAATATTTGTCCATGGCTAATTTTAGCTTAACAATTTATCAACTACCTTTTGGTTGTATTTGCTTGCGAAATTTTCGATTAAACCTATCTTCAGGTTAAAAGTCATTGTTCTGCCAGCTCCAACGCCAACAGTAATTATACTCTGGTCATCGAATTGAACATTATGACCCTCCTGCAAGAGGTTAATGGTTATCTTTTTATCCTGAAACTGAGTTTCTTTGAAGTAGTCACTCAGAGTTATGATCGTGTCATCTCCAAGCTTACGGAACGGGCTGGATTTACGAATAACCAAATCCTGGTTGTAAGCTGTTTTGTCATCCACATCAAGAATAAGTTGCGGAATAAAACAGAAGTTCTTTTTCACGAAGTTCAGAAAATCTCTGATAGTCCCACGCTTAGCCGTTACAACTACGCTGGTCAAAATAGTACCGTCATCGAGGACAGCATCTATATCTGTAAAACCGGCAGCTTTAATCGCTGCTGTATTATGGTAATGAGGAGTGCTGGTATAAGTTGCAGCGGCAGGTGTTCCGGTACCTGCGGCAGTTGTCGCAACTCCCATAATGTCGAAATTAGCCGGGTTAATGGCTACAACAATATCATTTGCTGAACTGTTGACTATCTGGAAGGCAAATTGCAGATTTCTGCGTATTGCTTCTTTACCGGCAAAATTCAATTCTTCATCCCAGGCTGTACCTTCAAAATTGGATGTAAGAGCGTTTAAGGCTGTTATTTCTGCTTTTGTCATGATATTTTAAGTTTTAAGTTTTTACTTTATTTATTTTGCTATTTTTTTAATAGATTTATTCACCGGTAGGTCTCCCCTCGTCCGGGTTAGTTTTTTTTACAGGTACCTTCCTGGCACCAATACCAAAAATTCGCTGTTTTATTTTCATCTGACCTGTGGTACTATCCACGGTTACTTCCTGTTTTGATGTTGACCAGGCAACAATAAAAATAACGACCAGGATTATTAAAATCAGGGCCATAATTCCTACACTTTTTACACTTTTAAACATGGGTTTAAATTTTAGTTTATGTTTTCGTTTATAAATTTCAGGGGACAAAGTAAAAACACAGACATCAACCACATTCAGTTTAGTTCAGGTTATTACAGAATATTGCAGGATATTGCAGGATTGAGCCTTAACAGCCAAAAAAAATTCCGACCTTATTTAATTTAGACCGGAATTTTTATAATTGCTATCATTTTTACGCAGAGCTTTCATTGATCCGCTGCAAGCTGTTTGTTTTTTGATAGCGTTTTATTATTCCTGAAGATAATCAGGATAGTATTTTTGATAGCATTACTTTTTTTCTTTTTTTTTACGAATTTCATTAAACCATTCCTGAGAATGAATAGTTCTATATGCCATAACATTTGCAATAGTCCATTTTCGCCACCAGTAAACCAGGTTAATACCATTATCTAACTGCCACTCAGGCAAAGGTTCCTTATTCATAAGTCAATTTTTACCTGTAAGTATTGAATCTGCGAAGGCATTAATATGCGCTGTGTTTTAATATACCCTAACTTTTTCAAATCTTCATAATAACGCACATTAAGCCACAGAGCGAGTGTTCTTGAACATATTCCAAGCTTTTGCGCAACCTGGTATTTAGTTAATGTCTGGCTTTTACTCACATTACCCTCCCATTTTCCGTTTATAATGTTCAAAGTAATGTATGTTTTTTTCGCGGGAAGAGATAGTGTTTACACGTTCCTGCATTTCAGCTATAATATCATAATCCTGTATATATATAGCTTTACGGTCTATCTTATCCCATGTCTGAAATAAAATAAAATCACTAGCAAACGTGAAGAACTCAGGAGGCACCTGTGTTACACCGTGACCGGTTGCAAATATATCCGCGTTCATTTGCCTACGGCGAATATTTAACGTAGAAATATCGCATTGAGTGGCATATCCAATATAAGGACGGCAGTCATCAAAAAGAATAGCGCCTGATTTAAAATTTTTATTTATATGCGCCAACGTACCGTAATACTTTATTTCATTACCACGGTAAATACTCTTTCCAAAAATAGTACGTTTAAAGCCTTTAAAAGTTATAGTTTTGCTTACGTCCGCATAGTCTAAGGAGCGCCACTCAATAGGATCAGGAGTTACGATAAGGCCGCTACCTCCATTTTTTAACGCTGCTTTCATTAGCTTAACGGCTATGGTACTTTTACCACATCCGTTGTAGCCAAGTATTAGCGTGAATTTAGTGCGGCGACCAGGTATATCCTCGTTGGGTTTAATATCTAAGATGATATTGTCTTTCATTTCTTTTTTCCGGTAGCCTTTGATTTCACAACACTTTTAGAAGTTCGCTGAATTTTTTCTTTAAGTTTTTTCTCCTGTAACGAAAGAGATTCTAAGGTTTCCTGTGCTTTTTTCTGTTCTGCCAGCGCAGCGTTCAGCTTTTCTTCGGTTTCAGCAAGCTTTTGTTCAGCTATGAGTTTTTTAGTTTCTTCATCAATATATTTGCGAATCATTTCCTTATTAATAGCTCGTACCCGAAACGCTTCGCGATATAGCGGACCGTAAACCATAGGATAAGTAACTACAAGCATAAGCCAGGGAGGTATATTACCGCCCCAGTCTTTCATACATTCAGCCCAGTAACTCTCAATTTCCTTTGTTTCATCAGGCTTTGCAAGGAAAGGAGTCGTATCTTCACTTTTAGCAATTTCAGAAGCTCCCCAAGCTAAAGAACGGTCAATAACTGATGTAATAAACTTTGCAGAACGAAATGCCTTGCTGTTTGGCTTTTCTTCAGTTACCTGAGTAATATTTTCTTTTTCTTTCCCATCAGGTAATTTTTCTATCGGAGGATTTTCGGGCTTTGTTTCTGTGTGTGATTCATTACCACCAGGTGTAAGATTCTGTTTAGGCTCTTCGAGTTCTTTTACAAGTTCATCGAGTCCGGCGCTACCGTTTTGAAAATGTAGTTTTTCTGTTACAGCAGAAGTTTCTGTTGTTTCGGAGTTTTTAGGTATATCCAGCATATTACATAAGATTTAATAATAGTTCAATTCCATCAAGAAGAGTTACCGTTCCAAGCTGACGGCATACTTTATTATCAGCGCTCATAGTGACCTTAGTTATACATATTTTATTTTCAGATGAAAATAATAATCCTGCGAAATATTGCTCACCTGGTAAAAGTTCCCATTGCTCAGTTTTTTCAAGAATTTCTTTTTCCAGCGAGGCAAGGTCAAATGATTTAATAAGAGGAATTACTGTTGATTTTATTGCTCTTTTTTTAAGCGCATCCATTCTATCTCCCATATTATTCAGATTTATATTGATTATGTAACTCCGTTAATTCTTTTTTAGAAAATACCCGTGGAAAGAAGTCACAAGGTCCCTTATAGGTATATACAAAGAATACCTGTTTTAATAATACTTCAGGCACAATAGTTTGTCCTTGCTTCTCTCCTAACCTTTTACAGGTTTCCTGAAGTATATGTTTTTCTTCAGATGTAAAATCAATACCTAAGAAGTTATCAGGATTAACGGGCATGCTATCTCGCATTTTCTTTAATTCATCATTCGAAGATTCAGAAAGTAAATACAATCTTTCGTTTTCAGAATTAAGATATTTTATTGCATTTACAATATCATTATCAGATGCTATCAGCGCATGATCTGGGATAGCTTCAGATATTAATTGAAGCTGTGAGGCTGCTTCTTTTAAATTTTCTTTAACCAGGGCATTGCTTTTATTTAATTCTTCAATTTTTTCATCCGGTTCTAGTCCCTGTGGATTTTCTAAAGCTTCAAGAAGTTTTTTCATAAACTCCGAGCGGGTTGTACATCCTGATTTTTCAAAGGATGTAAGAAACCTATCAAAGGTTTCTTTGTCTGTTTTTACTTGTAAATTTTCCATTTTACTTGACTTTTATGGTTTAATTTTTGTATATTTGCACTGTCTAAGGGTAAGACATTTTAAACTTGCATTTATAGGCTGGACAGCCACCTTCAAAAACCTGATGCGCTCCCAGAGGTACTAAATGCAAGTTTTTTTTATTTTAAAAGCAATCCATGATCATAAAAAAATCTTTTCCCTGTTTCTTTTACTATAATCCTTAATTATACTCAAAACATACCTGCTAATATTCCTTATATTCCGCTATTATGCCACCTATCATACTTCCAAATACCTTTAATATTCCTGTTGTATTCTTAAAACATACCACGCTGACAAGGGGGACGTTCAATAAATTCCCTGATTATACTCAGGCATATACCTGTATTCTTAAAATATACCTGTAATATGCCGTTGTATTCTCCCTGTAATACCAAGCATTCCGACAATATTCCTTAAATATTCCTGTGGGATTTTTCGCATACTTGAATTTATAAAAAAGTTAACAAGTAGAAAAGGCATAAGTTGACAAGTAAAAAAATGAAGAAAAATATTTGTTGAGAAAAAAGTAAAAAAGTGCTTTCCGGCAGGGATAGAAAAATTAACATGCTTCACATGCTTAACATGCTTAACTCATTATCAGATAGTTATATAAAATGTTTTCATGCTCCGAACATGCTTAACATGCTTTGTTTTTTTTTGAGCATATTAAAAGCACGTAAAAAGCACGTTATTACATGCTCTTATTTTCTTAGATATTATTATAAAAAAGATATAAAGCATGTTAAGCATACTAATAAATCAGTTCGTGAAAACCTTTTTAAAAAAAAATCGACATCACCACCCCCCTCGCTATAAAAAGCGACTCGAAATTTTTAAAAAAATATAAGGAATATTTGCCCGTGAACGGGCTAAAAAAAATCCCGACCTTTTTAGATCAGGATATTAGCTGTATTATAACGAAGCATAACTACAGACTGCTATAACCGGAAAAGCTATAGCAGTCCGCTTTGTTAGAAGCAAGGCTGAAAAATATCTTTAGTGGTTTAAAAATAAAATCCAGCCCGCCTCTGACAAAATCAATCAACTCTAAAATTATAAGAGATTGAACAATTTTTTGCGTGTTTATTTTTCCACGCAATGGCTTTTTTTTCTGCCTCTTTTTGATTTTTAGCAGTAATGTTAAATTTTCTGCCATTAACAGTTTGAAACTGATAAATAGGCATTTTTGATTTTTTACTCATGTTCTTTTTTTTTATTTACTTTTGGCTACTCTTTTAAGTTAGGTTTTCGCCATACCCTATTTTATTTTTAATACAAATTTACAACTTTCAGCCCAGCTTCTAACAACGTGTTGTTGCAATTAAAAAAGACAACAACACGCAGCCGTTATGCGTCATGCTGCTATTCTGCTCCACAACAACAATCTGCCACATGAATAACCTCGCCATTTTTTGCCATTTGCCAAGCACCACATTCGCAATTTGCAGCCCTTTCTTCCAGTTCCCTTTCTCGTTGATCTTGGTAAAAATCTTCATCCCTGCCATCATCTTCAAATTCTTCATCTACGCATTGAGGGCAAAAAAAGGCTTTCTCCTTACTACTAAAAGTTTCGTTACACAATACACACGAACGCATAACAGCAGCTTGTTGCAATGCGGGGGTTTTCGGTTCATTTAAGTTTTCTGCTTCCATTGAATTTTTATTTTAAGTTGATAATTATCGGTTTCAAAATCCCGCACTGACAACAAGCTGCGGCACGTTACCTGCAAGCTCTACATTCGTCCTTCGATTGAACATTTCGTTACAGATTTTCATAATTTTTTTTTCCCTCCCTTAAAATTAAATCAATGAAAGAGAAAATTTCAAATGCTACTTGCGGAACTATGGCGTTTCCAAGTCCTTTAAGTCTGTCCACCCGATTGGGTAGCCCATCAACCACTCTACCCACTGCGGGTTCAGTTTCCCACCAGCTACTGCATTTAGGGGCAAAGAATTTCTCTCCATCTGTGAACTGCTCCCGTTGTTCTTCGCATCCTGTGTAGTCGGTGTTGGTAGAAACTTCTCCACTATTTGAGTTAATCCCTTTTGCACCAACCGCCCCGTTTTCTTGTCGTAAAATCTTTGGTTCAGGTTTATCGGTGCTTCCCCGTTTTTGTCCACCACTTCTATGTTCTTCCATCCAGGTTCCTGTGCCTGTGGTGTCGGAAAGAATATCACTTGATTTGCTAACCCTGCGTTGCTGCTTCCCCCCGCTTTGTTCCGTAGCCGCACCGTTCCTGTTTCCGTTATGTAGCAACTGTCCACTTTCTTTTTGCTCATCTTGCCATCTGATGCTGTTGGAGTAAGCCACAATCCAAACTCTATCTCTGCGATGCCAAGCGTTTTTACCGCAAGCTGGAATAATATATGTTTCTGTGGTGTAGTTCTGTGCTTCCAAGTCAGATAGCACCGTGTCGAGTGCCATTCCGATGATGCCAGTAACATTTTCGCCAACAATAACGGGTGCTTTAATTTCGCTGACCACTCTAAGCATTTCTTCCCAGAGGTAACGGTCATCGCTTTTGCCTTTTTGCTTCCCGGCAACCGAGAAAGGTTGGCAGGGGAATCCTCCTGAAATAATATCAATTGTTCCTGCATATTCTTTTGCGTTAAATTCTTTTATATCACCGTAGCGTTTTGCTTCGGGAAAATTCTTTTGTAAAACCTTTCTGCACCATTCATCTTTTTCAACTTGAAAAACATTATTCCATCCTACCCATTGTGCCGCTAAGTCAAAACCACCAATACCCGAAAACAATGAACAATGATTAAATTGCCCACGCTCAAAAAAATTATGAAAATCTGTTTCGTGTTTCATATTGAAGTTTCTACTAAATTAACCGTGCCAGCAGCTAACACGTTGTATATGTCAGTTTTGCCAATTGGCTTTTGTGCTTTGAATTAGAGTATGTGCGTGGCAAAACCGAACACATACAACCATCCGTTATGCTTCATTATTAGAATATATTTCCTTGCTTAAATGTTTCTTCAGGTGTAGGTTCCGGCAGATCATATTGCTCCAGCTCTTCTGGCTTCATAAAATCTTCAACATTAAAAATATAAGGATAACATTTTTTAAACAAGTCTTGGCGCTCACCATCGTAAGTAAGCGTAGGAATTTTTACAATTATATTGCTGTATTTTCCTTCAGGTGTTTTATATCGGTCGAAGCCCATATGCTTAAGCCGTTCGCGGATATAAGGTTCTTCAAAGCGTTTGCCTAAAATAGTATCATGGATATATTCATAAGGTAAGCGTAAACTTTTTTCGCCAAAACTGATAAACATTTCACGTATATGACTGTAAATTATTCGCTCTATCTTGGGTTTGTTAGCTGCTATAAGAGCTCTGAGCGCTTCGGTTTCTAACAAATGTTTATTAAACCACATACGGCTTTCACATTTGGTTGACATTTGCCGGTTGTTTAGATAATATAGAAACGAAGGTATTTCGTCAATCAGCTCGTTAACCAGGTTTACATTGTCTTTTACAGGTTTTTTTATTTTCCGCACCCAGTAACGAACGTCGTGGCGGTTTGCAATAAGAAAGGTAGTTTCATTATTACCTCCGAGAATAAATTTTCCGAAAAAATCTATTTCTACCTGGTCCTTACCTTTTGCATTCATCATAATTTTATCACCGGTACTCAGCTGCTTTATCTTTTCCATGATAGGCTTCTTTTCTATAAAGCTTTCTTCACAGGCAATGATAAGCTTTGAAGCCCATCCGGCGTTAAAAGCATTTGCAAAATCATCATTTCCTATAACTGTACAATTCTGTGTAAACAATGCTTTCAGCCATTTTATAAATGTTGATTTACCGGTTTCGTTTTCTTCTGAAACTAAACAAAGAATAGGAAGTATCTGAGTTGGCTTTTGGTAGAGCAATTGCAAATAGTCAAGTCCCAGCTCGTAATGTTCTTCAAAAATATGCTTAACAAATGCCAGGCTATTTTCGCAATCTCCTTCATTAGGTAAGTGTTCAAACTCTCCATAGAGATTGAAGCACGAATGAGGAGTTCTTAAATAGTTGATATGGTCCGGCACATTGCAGAAAGCTTCATATTTTGCAATATGTTCTAAAAACTTTTTCCCGTGATCATCCGAAATAATTTCTTTAAGCCATTTATGAAACGTTTTTTCAATCTGATTATACTTGTTCGGAACATTGACAAACTTATAATAAGTACAGCCGACTCGGAAATAATTTTTAGCAGCTCCGGGAATAATAATAATGCATTCTTGCTTTTTTTCATCGTATTTATGTTTAGTTCCGCGAAAAACAAATTCTTTATCTTTTATTTTCTCCTGGTGAAAATTATAAAAACTTTCGACCGGCGTAAAATAAAAATGCTTTGTAAGTGTAGTAACGCTGTGGCTTATGTTTGTTTTGAAAAAATAATTACCAGGCTTACTGAAATGTAATATATCGCTTACAACTTCTTTTTCTTCGCCTTTTTTTGAAATTAAAATATCATCCAAACCCTTTGGAGAGCCTTCAACTGATTCGCTTATAACATGAGCAAAATATAACTCCAGTCCTTCAGTAATATAATCTTTCAGTAACTCTTTTACCTTTAAAGCTGAATTATAAAAACCCGCAGGTCGCGTATAAATATCTTCGCCTTTCTCCAGGGCTTTAGTTGAAATGTCCAGACAGTCACCATCCCAAAGGAGTATAATATTTTTAACATCACATGCACGAATGATTGAAAGCACATCATCATACATTGCATCAGTATCTTTTTGCTTCGAGTGTGTAATGCTGGAAAGCCCTACCACATCTAAGCCATGTAATGAAGCGTAATAAGCTTTTTTATATCCTTCGGTTAAAATTAAAGTTGGTATTTTTGTTTTCTTTTCGTACTTGGCAAGCAAAGCCGGAGGGAAAAACGGATGCGTTCCGGCGCCTTTCGGAAAATCATATTTCTTTTCTTTCTCTTCGCCTTTTTCGTTTACATATTTCTTCAGCTCTTTGTACCTGGTAACATAATAACGCAGGTCGCGTGCATTGTTTATGTTTGGCTTATCTGGATTAGCTTTTGCATTATCGTATAAAATAGTTTCACGGCCCAGCGTGTAAACAAGTATTTTGATATTCCCGAATTTATCTTCGCTGAATATTTCAAAATCATGTTCGGTTGATCTATGCTGATGGTCGTTGTACTCTTTTAGACGGATAGTATTATTTTTCTTGTTTATGCCGTATTCTTCGCAGAATAGCTGATAGAAGGTTTTTTCTTTGGTCATAATTATTCTTTTACCAATACCATAAATGTTAATTCCTGAGTGTCCCAGTTTTTTACAATGTTCTTATACATTGTTTTAATCATATCAATACATTTGTCCCTGCTGTAGCCTGTGTCAAGCCGTGCCATTGCTTCGGTTATTTGCTCTATTTTTAAGTGATGCACATAAACAACCGTGGCAAAACCTTTTTTCGTTACCTCTCCCCTTTCTTCGAGCCAGTAGTGAAATTTGGCGCCTAAATAATATTTACCGGATTTCAAACGTATAGTTGAAAAAGCCGTTTCGCAATCTAATTTTTTATTCCAATTGAAAGAAAATTTAAGATTTCCTGGTTCCATTTTTTTTGACAGTTAGTTTTAAAAGTGTAAGATGATTTTTCACTTCCTTTCTCATATACCTTAATTCAGTAAGTCTTATCCGGTGTCTTAAAATTTCAGCATTAATTTTATGTTGAAGCTCCTGGTAAGCTTCAATCTCAAAGATGTTTGGTTTTATCGCTGTTTTCATATATCAGTGTACTGGAATGGTTTTTAAATATCTGTTCATATATATTTCAGAAAATGATTTTCCTTTAATCCATGGTATGTTACCAGTCTTAAATTCCGTTGCCGGAGAAACATGCATGCCTTCTTTAAAGCGTGTAGTTATTGAATCAGGATGCTCAGCGCCTTTGGCTCCAAATAATCTGAAATCAAATTGAACTCGAAAAAGTTCATCTTTTTGTAAATTCAGTTCGCGAGCTTTGCGTACAATAGTGCGCCAGTTGCAATTATATTTTTTTGACATTTCACAATTAGTCATAAAAGGAAAATCCTGTTCAAAGTCGTATCGTTCCTGATGTGAAATAAATTTGTATTCGCCGTTTTTTAATTTCATATTCGAACCTGGTGTTGAATATTATTGCTTCTTATTCTTTAATGTTTTACTTAATTCCGTTAACTTCTGTGCTCTTTCCATTGTTAGCGCAGACATTGGATAACTTGGCGCCTGGGCTTTTATCCTTTCCAAATGATCAAAGTCTGTCTCATCATCTGTTGCGGACATTATTTTAAGATCGAGATCAGACATGTTTAAGTGCGTTCATTATTAAACCGCATTTTTCGCACTTCTTAAAACCAGAGCCATCGTGGAATAAATACTTTCCAGGATGAAGGCAATCCCTCTGGACTTTCTTTTCCTCCGTCTCAGATAAGTAATTATCAATATCAACTTTTGGGAATAAATAAGTTTCCGAATTTATTTTGTATAAATATTCCCTGAAATCAATTAGAATTTGTCTTGTTGTCATAATTTGAATTTATTTTTCTGTAAGTACCGACCAGATTACAAAATTCTTTGCGCCGTTAGTATCTTTGAAAATAATTGTAAGACGAAATACGTCTTCACAAAGCCGTTCAGTTGTAATATCTCCGTAATTCTTACTAGGAAATTCTTCCCTTATCTGCATAAATAGAATTTTAATTTCTTTTTCAGTTCCGGTTATTGATATAGATTGAATTTTTATCATAATTGTTTGTTGTTTATATTTTAAAAAAATAACAGGAAGGCGCCATGAACAAAGCTACAACGCAGCGCCCCCTGCTATTGGTTAATTTTTGATAATGAAAATATTTGCAGATAATCTAAATGCTGCGGAAATTCAAACGGATGAAACACAGAACTTGCAATAATAATTTCAGGTCTCGGAATTTCAACCCAGTTTCCGTTTTCTATCTTTAATCTGAGATGGCTACTTTCTATTAAATTAAAAATAAAGCTTAGGTCTGAACACTCATCAATTATAAATACTTCTATGTCGGTCAACAAGCCATGAAGCTGAAGGTTAAAACCATTTTTTAATTGATGTTCTCTTAAAAGTAAAGAATTTCTATTTTTCGCTAATAATCTAAGTAGTGATGTTTTCCCTGAACTTTGTTCACCTAAAATGACAATAAATGATTTCATTTTTCCCTCCTTTTTATTTATTAATTAATAATTCCTCTGCCTTCGCAAGCGAAATAGTTTCAGTACCACATCTTAGTTTATTGATGAAATAATAAAGTGGATATTCTTGTTTGTTGACAAGCTTAACAAGTTGTTGAATTTCATTAAGCTTCATCCGTTCGGGATGATTAAAAATTTGTGTGCGCCTGGTTGGTGTAATTCCAAGTGAAAGATGCACGTTTTCGAAATCTTTTGCGCTCAGGTTTTCTTTTAAAAATTTTCTTAATTCCATATTTTCTTTTATTTAAAACATTTTTAGTTTTAGTTCGTAAAATGTAAAAGTTTATTTGACAAAAGTATATTGTATTTTTCTATTTGTCAAGTAAAATATTACAAATGTTAAATTATATTTTCTTTCTATCTGATAATCAGTAAAATAATTTTTAACAATTTTAAATATGAAAAAACAAATATTTAATATCGGAAAAAGGATTCAAGAAATAGTCAAAGAAAAAGGTATTACTGATGCTGAATTAGGCCGGATATTATGGTTTGTTGACTCAGGTATAAGAATTGAAGTTATTGAAATGGAAAAAACTTTTAATCGTGTCATTCGTTGGTCAACTTCTGAAAACTCTAACCATTTCGCTTTTCACGACATTGGATTATTAATAGAATATTTGCAAAACAGTTATAAAAAAATGATTGATATACAAAAGAAAAGAAATAATTACCCCGAAATATACAGGTATAAAATTTCCTTGAAGCGTTTGGATATTATTGTGAAGGAATTGAATGACTGGGGCGCTGAGCAGGAAAAAAATAATCCTCCTGCCCTTCACCTTTAATACCTGTTTTTATAAGTTTTCTTACGATTTCGGAGTTTATGATATTGGGAGTATAACGTTACAACGCCAACAACGATCGAAAGCACAAAAGAAATATTTTTAAATATAAATGTAACATTATCCATTGTTATTTGCCCCCATCCGGCAAAGAATCCGGAAAGAAAAGTAACCAATGTCGCAAGAAAACCATGCTGTGGTTTTGTCTGTAAATATAAAAGAATGATATTCATTTTCTTTTTCCCTTTTGCTATCGTTTTTAGTTTCTTCAGCAGTTACCAGGATTGTTATTTGCTATCAAAGTTTCCCTGAGCTGAGAATGATCCTTTCCTGAAGCTATACTTTTTGATAGCAGTTTACCTATCCTACAGGCTGCTGAGTATTATTTCCTAATTCGTTCTCTTGCTTATTCTGATACAACTTTAAAGTTGTCAAAACGCCTTCTATCATTAAAAAAAACGTAGCCACACTTAATGGTTCAGTTTTCAAATAGAATAACATTCCGGTGCATACCAGCATGAGCCAAAACGAACCGAAAATAAAAATTTTTCTTGTGGCGCTTTTTACGCCCGGTGTTTCCTCAAAAAATCCAGTTTTCATAGTTTTAGTTTTTTATTTTTATTTTTATTTTTAT
>CAINEZ010000137.1 GCA_903847905.1 uncultured Bacteroidota bacterium | reverse complement strand
TCCAATTTGTTTCTATATTTTTACCCATGTTGTTTATTGTTTCGGAAAAAACAAATTTACAACATAAGGGGGAAACCTTTGGGTAGTACCCCTTAATTTAAATTAATCGGTTAGTAGTGTAAAAAAATATTAACGTTATTGGGAAACTGGTAGCGTTTTTTAAATTTATGATCGAAAAAATCACTAACTCAAACCTTTGAAGACTCAACCCTTCAAGTAATTCAAGACTTCAAAGATTATTCCAAAGAAAAAATAAATTTTAATTGCATTTTGAAATTTGCACATTTCACTTTCCCTATGTTCGCCCATTCGCCCTTTCTCCCGCTCGCCCATTCATATTAATTCTTCTTTCTGCATTCCGCCCTTATGCCTTATGCATTCTCCTTTAGTTCGCACATTTGCCCTATCTCTCCCCCTCGCCCTTTCTCCGTTTCATTCTTAATTCTGCACTTTACCCTTGTGCCTTCTGCCTTTACCCTTGTCAACTTACCCTACATATTCCTGCGGTACTGTCCACCTACATTATAAAGCGAATCCGTTATCTGTCCGATGGAGCAATACTTTGTAACTTCCATTAATTTTTCAAAAAGGTTTTGATTCTTTACTGCCGCATGTTTCAGGTCTTCCAACAATGCCGGGGTTTTATCGGCATAAGTTTTATGCAACTGCTCAATCATAGAAATCTGGTATTCCTTTTCCTCTTCTGTGGCGCGTATCACTTCGCCCGGGATAATTGTGGGAGAACCATCTGATGAAAGAAATGTGTTCACTCCCATTATCGGCAATTCTCCTGTGTGTTTCAGTGTTTCGTAATACAGCGATTCTTCCTGTATCTTGCTTCGCTGGTAGCAGGTTTCCATAGCGCCAAGCACGCCGCCACGTTCGTTGATCCTGTCGAATTCCAGCATCACGGCTTCTTCTACAAGTTCCGTCAACTCTTCAATAATGAATGAACCTTGTAAAGGATTTTGATTTTTTGCAAGACCTAATTCATGATTGATTATCATTTGTATCGCCATGGCGCGACGCACGCTTTCTTCGGTGGGAGTGGTAATAGCTTCATCGTAAGCATTTGTGTGAAGCGAATTGCAGTTATCATAAATTGCATATAATCCTTGCAAAGTTGTGCGTATATCGTTGAATCCTATCTCCTGTGCATGAAGCGAACGTCCCGAAGTTTGAATATGATATTTTAATTGTTGGGAACGGGAATTCCCCTTGTATTTATTCTTCATCGCTTTCGCCCATATACCACGGGCTACACGACCTATAACCGAAAATTCAATATCAATTCCGTTCGAGAAAAAGAATGAAAGATTCGGAGCGAACTTATCAATATCCATTCCTCTCGATAAATAATATTCAACATAAGTAAACCCGTTCGATAATGTAAAGGCAAGCTGTGATATAGGATTGGCGCCTGCTTCGGCAATATGGTAGCCCGAAATGGAAACTGAATAAAAATTGCGAACATTATTATTTATAAAATATTCTTGTACATCGCCCATCAGTTTCAAAGAAAAATCAGTTGAAAAAATACAGGTATTTTGCCCCTGGTCTTCTTTAAGAATGTCGGCTTGCACGGTGCCTCTGACAGCACAAATGGTTTCTGCTTTTATCTTTTCGTAAACTTCTTTTGGTAATACCTGATCACCAGTAGTTCCGAGTAACATCAAGCCAAGTCCGTTGTTTCCTTCCGACAATTCTCCCTGGTAGCACGGACGGGTTGTACCTTTTTTCTTATAAATTGCTTTTATCTTTTCTTCAACTTCAGCTACTAATCCGTTCTCTTTTATATACAACTCGCATTGCTGATCTATAGCGGCATTCATAAAATAACCAACCATCATAGGCGCAGGTCCATTGATTGTCATCGACACGGATGTCATAGAATCAGCAAGATTAAAACCTGAATACAACTTTTTTGCATCATCAAGGCAACTTATCGAAACGCCAGAATTTCCTATCTTTCCATAAATATCAGGACGGGTGCCAGGGTCATTTCCATAAAGTGTAACCGAATCAAATGCTGTGGAAAGTCGTTTTGCAGGAAGCCCTTTAGAAACATAATGAAAACGTTTATTTGTTCTTTCGGGACCGCCTTCGCCTGCAAACATACGGGTGGGGTCTTCGCCTTCGCGTTTGAATGGGAAAGTACCTGCAACATAAGGATATTCGCCGGGAACATTTTCTTTAAGGTTCCATTTTAAAATATCGCCCCATGCTTTGTATTTCGGAGTGGAAATTTTCGGAATTTGCAAATGCGATAATGTTTCGGTGTGCGTTTTAATTTTTATTTCTTTATCTCTGACTTTAAAAATGTAATATTCCTGTTTATATAAATCAACTTTCTTTTTCCAATTTTCAAGTATTTTTTTATTATTTCCTTCAAGATTTGTTTCTATTTCTTTGTACAAATTCTCTAATTCTTCCGCCTGTGAATTTTTGTTTTTCTTCTTTAGCTCATCAACAGCGCATTTCAGGCTATAAAGTTTTTGCGCAATATCACTTTGTTCATCCGACCACTTATTGTAATTCCTGACCGTATCGGAAATTTCAGAAAGATAACGGGTGCGGTGAGGCGGAATAATATATATTTTATCAGGAATTTCACCGGTAAGTTTCATGGATGATTCCCATTTTGTATTCATCTTTTCATTGATCTTATCAACAACAGTTCTGTAAAGCTGATTCACTCCCGGATCATTGAACTGAGAAGCTATAGTGCCGTAAACAGGCATTTCATCATGATCTTTTTCAAACAACTGGTGATTGCGTTGGTATTGTTTTTTTACATCACGCAATGCGTCCATGCCGCCGCGTTTATCAAATTTATTTAAAGAAATAATATCGGCAAAATCAAGCATGTCGATTTTTTCTAATTGCGATGAAGCGCCATATTCAGGCGTCATCACATATAAAGTAAGATTGCTGTGATCAACAATTTCCGTGTCGGATTGACCGATGCCTGACGTTTCAAGAACAATTAAATCAAAATTTGCAACTTTAAAAATATTTAAAGCATCTTTAACATATTTAGATAAAGCAAGATTGGATTGCCTTGTAGCCATTGAACGAACATAAACATTCGGGTTATTGATGGAATTCATTCGTATCCTGTCGCCAAGCAAAGCGCCGCCGGTCTTGCGTTTTGAAGGGTCAACACAAACGACTGCGACTTTTTTATCGGGAAAATCAATTAAAAATCTTCTTATAAATTCATCTTCAAGAGATGATTTGCCTGAGCCACCTGTGCCTGTAATTCCTAATATCGGAATGTTTTTATTCTTAGCAATCTCACTTATTTTTATGATAGTTTTTTCAACCTGTTCCGGAAAATTTTCAACAGCAGAAATAAGTTTTGCTATGGAATAAAAATTTCTTTTTTCTATTTCTTTAATATCAATCTTAATATCTTTTCCGCAAGGGAAATCAGATTTTTCCAGCAAATCATTTATCATTCCCTGCAATCCCATTGCGCGTCCATCATCGGGAGAATAAATGCGGGTAATGCCATAGGCATGCAGTTCATTCATTTCTTCAGGAAGAATGACACCGCCACCACCACCAAAAATTTTTATATGGCTGCATCCTTTTTCTTTCAGAAGGTCGTACATATATTTGAAAAATTCAATATGCCCCCCTTGATAAGAAGTTATTGCAACGGACTGGACATCTTCCTGAACAGCGCAATCGACTATTTCCTGAACGGAGCGGTTATGCCCAAGGTGTATTACTTCTGCTCCTGTAGATTGAATAATGCGCCTCATCACATTAATTGAGGCATCGTGACCGTCAAAAAGTGATGCTGCCGTAACTATCCTTATGTGATTTTTTGGTTTATACGCCTGTGTTGCCTGCATAATTAAACGTTTATTATATTTTGAATGGCTTAATTTTTTTAAGGTGTAAAGGTATAGGGAAATATGGAATAAGGCTTAACCTTATGCCTTCCTTCTATCTCCTAATTTTCTGGCTGCAAATTTACAATTATTGTAACTATTCAGAAATTTAATACTAATATATTTTTTTACCACATAGATAGTTACATAGGCTTCACATAGACCTACCTATTAGTAAGCAAATTAACTTTTTGGTAATGCTGCATAAAATTCATCTATTCCGATAGCTATTGTGATCTGTGTTATCTGCATATACAACTATGTGTTTTTCTATGTTTCTATTGTGTCCCTGCCTTGCCGGTAGGCAGGTATGTGGTAAAATTTTATAAATAATTCATTTTATTATCTTTTATGCTGCTTAATAGTTCCAATTATTAAGTTTTAAAAGAAATTGTTAAAGAAGAAAATATACTTATTTTATCTGAAAATATCGGATTCATTCAATTTTTTTAATAATTTTGACACCAAAGGGGTATTTGTAAAAAAAGAGTATTTATTTTAGATTTGCGATTTATGATTTTTGATCAAGTATCTTTTTTTAATCTTTAAATCATAATTCTAAAATTTTAAATTATTTTATAAATTGTAGTTTACTGACAAACTCTGAATTAATAACTATCTACATGTCTGTTAAATTTGTTCTTGCCATAAACCCGGGTTCTACCTCTACAAAAATTGCTGTATTTGAAAATACCAAGCCGGTATTTACAAAGAAAATTTCACATAATCTTGAAGAATTAAGGAAATTTAAAAAAATAGCCAGTCAATATAAATTCCGGAAAGAAATTATTTTAAAAGAACTTCAGCAAGCTGATATTAATCTTGATCTTATCAGGGCTGTAGTTGGCAGAGGCGGAATTGTGAAGCCAATCAAATCGGGCGTATATGCTGTAAATGAAAAATTAAAACACGATCTTATTAAAAGTCCTTTCCATGAACACGCAAGTAACTTAGGCGGTTTAATAGCCGATGATATAGCAAAATCGCTCCCCAATGCAAAAGCATTTATTGTTGACCCTATTGTGGTTGACGAATTTGAATACCTGGCAAGGATATCAGGACATCCTCTTTTTGAAAGAATTTCCATTTTTCATGCGTTGAATCAAAAAGCTGTAGCGCGTACTCATGCAAAATCAATAATGAGAAAATATGAAGATTTGAATCTTATTGTTGCGCATCTTGGAGGGGGTATTACCGTTGGCGCTCATAAAAAAGGAAAAGTTATAGATGTTAACCAGGGGCTTGACGGCGATGGTCCTTTTTCTCCTGAACGCAGTGGCACGTTGCCTATGAGCGATTTCGCAAGATTATGTTTTAGCGGTAAATACTCAGAAGATGAGGTTCTGAAAATGATTAAGGGCGAAGGCGGATTGGTTGCTTACCTTGGAACAAATGATGCTTATGAAGTTGAGCAAAGAATGATGAATGGCGATAAAAAAGCCGCAGTGATTTATGAAGCTATGGCTTACCAGGTGGCAAAAGAAATAGGCGCAATGAGTACTGTTCTAAAATGCGAGGTTGATGCAATTCTTATTACCGGCGGTATTGCTCACAGCAAATGGCTTATAAATCAAATAATCGAAAGAGTATATAAGATCGCTCCCGTTCATATTTACCCGGGCGAAGATGAAATGCAGGCGCTGGCTCTCGGTGGCTTAATGGTTCTCGACGGAGAAATAAAAGCTTTGGAATATAAATGATTTATAAGCGCGAAAAAAACGCTTTATGATACTGATAGTTCTTAATACTATCGCAATGACAGATGAAATAAATAATATTTATTTTTTATAATTACTTTTATCGTACTAAAATTTAATATCATGTTTGTATTAGAAACAAAAATTAATGTCAACTCCGAAGAATTTCAGAGAAACAAAGAAGAATATCTGAAGTTACTTAATAAATACAAAGAGATCCATAAAGAGATCATTAAGGGAGGTCCTGAAAGCTCTAGGAAAAAGCATAAAGAAAGAGGCAAATTATTAGTAAGAGAGCGTATTGATCTGTTAGTGGATGCTAACACTCCATTCCTTGAATTATCTCCACTGGCTGCATACGACCAATATGACAATGGTTTTCCTTCGGCAGGAATTGTTACAGGTATTGGCTTGATACATGGCAGAGAAACTGTTATAATTGCTAATGACGCTACAGTTAAAGGCGGCACATACATGAAATGGGCTATCAAGAAACACCTGAGAGCGCAGGAAATAGCTATGGAAAACCTTCTGCCTTGCGTTTACTTGGTTGATTCAGGTGGAGCTTTCCTGCCTGAGCAGGATACAGTTTTCCCTGACAGGGATCATTTTGGAAGATTCTTTTATAACCAGGCAAAGCTTTCAGCTATGGGCGTTCCGCAGATAGCTGTTGTAATGGGCTCCTGCACTGCCGGCGGCGCTTATGTGCCCGCCATGAGCGACGAAACTATTATAATTAAAAACCAGGGAACTATTTTTCTTGGCGGACCTCCTTTAGTTAAAGCAGCAACCGGCGAAGTAGTTACAGCCGAAGAATTAGGAGGCGCCGATGTACATACTTCTATTTCGGGCGTGGCAGACCACTTTGCCGAAAACGACCAACATGCTATCCAGATATGCAGAAATATTTTTCAATCAATGAAAGGGCAAAAGAAGCAAAAATTAGATATTACTGTTATTGAAGAACCTATTTACGACCCTGAAGAAATTTATGGTATAGCCCCGGTTGATTTTAAGAAACTTATCGACCCTAAAGAAATTATTATGAGAATGGTTGATGGCAGTAAGTTTCACGAGTTCAAAGAAAGATACGCTACTTCGGTTGTTACCGGGTTTGCTCGTATTATGGGGTTTCCCGTAGGGATAATTGCCAACAATGGCGTGCTGTTTTCAGAGTCGGCATTAAAGGCTACACACTTCATTGAACTTTGTACCTCTAAAAAAATCCCGTTATTATTCTTACAAAACATAACAGGATTTATTGTCGGGAAAGAATATGAACGACATGGAATAGCAAAAGACGGGGCAAAAATGGTTCATGCCGTTGCCAATGCTGATGTGCCTAAATTCACTGTAATTTTTGGCGGTTCATTTGGCGCCGGAAATTACGGCATGTGCGGGCGCGCTTATGGTCCGAGATTATTGTTTATGTGGCCCAATGCAAAAATATCTGTTATGGGCGGATTACAGGCAGCTATTGTATTATCTACAGTTAAAGAAGAGCAATACCTGGCGCAAAAAAAAGTGGCGCCAAAAGAAGAAATTGAAGCTCTCAAAAAAAGTATAATTGATAAGTATGAATATGAAGGGTCTGCTTATTACAGCACTTCGCGTTTATGGGATGATGGCATCTTAGACCCTGTTGATACAAGAAAAGTGCTGGCAATGGGAATAGCTATGTCGCTTAATAAAAAATATCCTGAACAAAATAATGGAATATTTAGAATGTAATAATTTTCATGAAGATAAAAAAGTTTGATATAACAAAAAGTGATGACATAATTACTAATCGTATCTTCACTATACGAGGAATGAAAGTTATGATTGACCGCGATCTTGCCGAATTATATGGCGTTGAAACAAAAAGGCTAAAAGAAGCTGTAAGAAGAAATTCAAAACGCTTTCCTTCGGATTTCATGTTTGAAATGACAAAAGAAGAGTTTAATAATTGGAGGACGCAAATTGCGTCCTCCAATTCCGATTTGATGGGATTGCGTTATAAACCTTTTTGTTTTACAGAGCAAGGTGTTACTATGCTTTCGTGTGTTTTAAACAGTAAGCAGGCTATAGAAGTAAATATACGCATTATACGAGTATTTGCAAAAATGCGCGAACTGGTAAACAGCCATAAAGACATTTTACTAAAACTTGAAGAACTTGAACGCAAGGTTTCTTCACACGATGAACAAATACTTTTAATTTTTGAATACCTGAAAAAACTAATTGCTCCGGAAACTAAAATACGGAAAAGAGTAGGTTATAAAATTAATGGAATCCCTGATGAACTTGCCGAACCAAAAAGTCCTAAATATAAAAGAATAAAAAAAGTAAAGAAAAAATAATGGTATTTTCAGAATGTAAAAATTGGATGCGAATATTTGAAAGCGGGTTGGCAGCAATATCGGAGTTATGAGAAAGGCATAAAAACATTACAGTAAGACAAAAAATTATGGCACGAAAAAAAATAAACACCGACTTACCTTCTTTTGACGAGCTAATTATTCCGACAGTTAAAGCTCTTAAAGAACTTGGCGGGTCAGGTTCAATTGAAGAAATTAACAATAAAGTTTACGAGATCGCAAAAATTTCAGATGATATTTTACAAATTCCTCATGGTGATGAAAATGGTACAGTAATCGAAGTTGATTATAGACTTGCTTGGAGTAGGACTTATTTAAAAAAATTCGGACTTCTCGAAAACTCTTCTCGTGGAATTTGGGCATTAACTAGATCGGACATTAACGTTTCTAAACTTGACCACATTGAAATTGTGCGGACAGTAAGAGAACAAACAAAACATACTCTGACTAAAACAAAACCCATTAAAGAAACAGAAGAAGCAATTGAACAAGAAATCTCTGAAGAAGTTAACAGTTCAGAGGAGTGGAAAGAAAAACTTTTAAATATTCTTTACAAAATAAAGCCTGACGCATTTGAACGTCTTTCACAAAGACTTTTAAGAGAAAGCGGATTTTTTCAAGTAGAGGTAACTGGAAAATCTGGTGACGGTGGAATTGATGGAAAAGGAATTGTTCGAGTCAATGGACTTTTAAGTTTTTACGTTATTTTTCAATGTAAACGATACAAAGGTTCAGTGACACCGAAAGACATGAGAGAATTCAGAGGCGCAATGATTGGCAGAGATGTAAAAGGTTTATTTATTACAACAGGGACATTTACGAAAGAAGCAATTAAAGAAGCAACCAGAGAAGGTGCACCACCTATCGACATAGTAGACGGCAATCTCCTTTGTGACAAATTAAAAGAATTAAACTTGGGAGTTGAAACAAAATTAACTGAGACGGTAGACATTAATATTGAATGGTTAAATAATTTGTAAAATGCATAACTAATTACACGAAATAAATAATTTTGAATTGCATGAATGATATTAAAAAATCTAAAGGGATTGAATTCGACTCCTTTGAAAAAATATAATTTAATAAATTATTAAATATTTATTGATGAGTAATAAAAAATGAAATACTTATTTTATCAGCGTTTATCCCTGCCTGCCGGTAGGC
>CAINEZ010000136.1 GCA_903847905.1 uncultured Bacteroidota bacterium | reverse complement strand
TAACCTTTATCATCTTTTATGTTAACATCAGCTTTGGCGGATAGAAGTGCATTTAAAATATCAACAGCGGTTTTTTCATCTTTTATTTTACATGCTTTAATCAATACCGTTTCGCCATTATTATCTTTATCATTGATATTTGCGCCATTTTTAATCAATAAATTAAATATTTTAAAATCGCCGGAATTGCAGGCTATCATCAAAGGTGTTAATCCTTCAGCATTTTTCAGATTGATATTACATTTTTTTGCGAGCAACAAATCAACAATTTTATCATATTTATTTTCAACAGCAATTTGAAAAGGAGTTTTATTATTTACTGTATCTTTTATATCAGGATTAGCGCCTTTTGACAATATGAGTTCCACCATTTGTTCATTACCAAAAGTTGTTGCCAAAATTAAAGGAGATTTTCCTCTTAAATCTGTTGCATCTGTATTAGCTCCATAATCTAACAATAATTTTATTACTTCATTCTTGCTTGTTCCCGCGCTTTTTGATTCCATTACTGCAATTAAAGGAGTCGTTTTTATACAATTCTCAGTATTAACATTTGCCCCAGCATTTATGAGAGTTTCTACCATTTTGCTTTTTAATGAAATTGAAGCCCAATATAAAGCATCACGACCTGTATAGTCCTTACTTGTTATATCAGCTCCTTTTGAGATCAGGCAATTTACAATTTGATAGGAACCATTGACTGCCGCTATAATTAAAGGGGTTTGTTTCCCATAAGCCTTTATGTTTATATCAGCACCATTTTTTACCAATAATTCAACTATATCGGCATGTCCTTTATCACAGGCAAAAAATAGTGCGGTTCTGTTAATAACATCAGCACATTTAACCTCAGCCCCACGGGAAAGAAGAAGTTCCGCAACTTTAACAGAACCCGTATCTGCTGCATACATTAATGGTGTGCAGCCTGTGTTATTTTTAGCATTTATAATAGCTCCATTATCAAGAAATATCTTTACCGCATCTTCATTTCCGTTATATGCAGCATAATGCAATACAGTATTTCCATCAATATCCTTTACATTGATTAATACTTTATTTATATTTACTAATTCTTTAATTTTATCAGGATTATTGCGATATCCTTCATAATTTTTCTCATTAAAAATATTAAATAAATTCTGGGGGTAAGTAGTATTTTTTTTCTCGGGATAATTATCCATTACAGTTTCCAATGCTCCTATCACAGTTTGTGATAAAGAAGGATAATTGCCTGTATATGTAGTATAACCACCAAAACTGAATAACGGAGACGACATTATACTGGTTTCTTTATTTTTTTCATTACCAAAATGAAGAATCCGTTTTGACTTTGTATCAACCACAGCATAAGCAATCCAGCATTTTGTTTTTAAAATCGGAGCTCCGTCTGACATTTTAGATAAAGTGGTTTCGCCTGTTTTGACATCATAAACATAAACAGCAAATAATGCATCAACTTTTAGCAACGCACCAATGCTCGAAATTAGATTGGTGTCAATATCATATCTTGATGGCCTATTATCCCTGCTATACTTCGCATGAAAATTATCCTGTTCCGCAGTATATTTATCTACTAACCCTTTAAACTTTTCTTTATCTTCTATAAATAAAAAATTTGGATTATAAATTTTAGCCAAAGAATCGTAATTATCCTTAATGCAAAACTGTTTTATTACATCGTCAGCTTTGCCGAAAATGACAGATTTATAAATATGGTATATATATATTCTGTCATCAGCTTTAGCCAAAAGATATGCTAAATATAAATCGGCATACCCATCTATTGGCAATACTGCAATAGATTTAT
>CAINEZ010000135.1 GCA_903847905.1 uncultured Bacteroidota bacterium | reverse complement strand
CCCGAAAACAGCGCATAGCTTTTTTGCTATGCCTGTTTGAAGGAAAATATTATTACTCTTTAAGGTGATGTTTTATTCATAGGAGTCCAATTGCGACTGTGTCTTATTGAACTATTTTCATGCAGCATCGGCATTTACTCCCGATAATTATCGGGATAATATATAAAATGTCTTTAGACTATTTTATATATGCAATTGGTATTATTTGCTTATTACCATAATATCGTGCCTACGGCACTTATTTAATCGCTACTTATATTTTTCTACCATAATATCGCATCTATGATGCTTTGATATTTTTTTTGCGTGTTATCATAATATTGCTTTTGCGAGGGTATTGAAAAATCGTATTTGTCAAGAATTAACAGCACCGTAGGCGCAAAATTATGGTAAGATAAATTAACAACGCCTTTTTAAAGCCTCGTAGAGGCGATATTATTTATGTATATTATTCGTAAAATTCAAAAACATAATGTTCATCAAAATCAATTTCAAATAATTTTAATAATTTCAAATATTCTTCACGAAATGTTTTTTTCTTATGATGCTCTTCTTGTTTTATAATATATTGAATTACATTATTTCTTTGAGAACGGGAATAAGAAAACCCGCCATACCCTTCCTGCCATGAGAATTTTCCTGTCACAAATTTGTTTTCGTTAATCCATTTTGAAGAATTTGATTTTACAACTCTTATTATATCCGAAAGCGATTTTGCAGGTTGCATTTCAAAAAACACATGAACATGGTCTTTGTATCCGTTTACTGCTAAAGGATATTGTTCAATGTTGTGTAAAATACCCGAAATGTATTTGAATATTTCCGGACGAAATTTACTTTGTAAAATGTTTTCTCTGCCTTTTACAGCAAAGACAACGTGCATATTTAATTGTGTATATGTATTTGCCATTTTTATTGTTATATAATGTCGCCTTTACAAGGCTTTTATTGTTTTTTATTTTTTTATTTTACCATGCTTTGATGTTTTTTTTATTTGCTTATTACCATAATATCGTGCCTACGGCACTTATTTGATCGCTACTTATATTTTTCTACCATAATATCGCATCTATGATGCTTTGATATTTTTTTTGCGTGTTATCATAATATTACTTTTGCGAGGTTATTGAAAAATTTATTTGTCAGAAATAGGCAGCGCCGTAGGCGCGAAATTATGGTAATAAGGATGAGAACATCGCTTTATTAAAGCCTCGTAGAGGCGATATTATTTATATCATAAGTTAGTAAATGTTTTCAGCAGCATCAAATAACGCAAACATATTGGCTGCCTGAGAAAATTCAAATTCAATTATTTTTTTATTTAAAAACTCTACGCTGTTAAGAATAAAATTTTTTGATTCAAAAATTCCTTTTACATCTTCCGATTCAAAAATAAATTTTCCGTTTTTCAAAGTCAGCGTACTTATTTCATTATTGATTTTTTGGATCAATACCTTTTTGTCCTGTAATTTGCTTAGCATAAAACCATTTTCTACTTCTTTAAAACTTTTTGAAGTAAGATAAAATTTTGGTTTATCCCTGTATGGCGCACCATTAGTAGGACAGAAGGTTGTGCAATTCCCGCACTCATTGCAAAAATCTCCGATATTCAATACCTGGTATTTTTGAGTTATGTTTAAAACATCTGATTTTTCTATGCTTACAACGTCGCCGGTTTTTATCGCTTTTGAAACAGGAATTGTAACAGGTTTTCTGAAAAAAGTGTAGTTTGCCCTGTTCGGGCACACCGTAACACAAACGCTGCAAACATCGTCGCAGAATAAACAACGTTTTGCTTCGCTCATTGCCTGCTCTTTTGTGAGAGGAGAAACAATAATGTTAAAGTTTTTTCTTTCTTCGGGGTTAATTTCAGTAACGTGCTCTCCCCTGATCTTTCTTGATTTCTTTATGATATAATCTTTATAATTAAGTCCGCGATTTTCTTTTACAATATCAAAACTAAAATCAACTCCTGATCGGTTAATTATCTGAGAAGCGACTTTTCTTCCATCGCCAACTGCTTTAACAATGGTTGCGGCGCCACGTTTAGCATCGCCGCCAATGAACACATTTTTAATTCGTGTTTCAAAAGTTATGGCATCTGCCTTTAATAAATCAGGTTTAATAAAATCGATATCTATGTCTTGTCCGAGAGCCGGAATAATTACGTCTGCTGCTATTTCAAACTCAGAACCAACTATTTTGACAGGTTTTGCCCTTCCTGTGGAATCAAGCTCTCCAAGCTTCATTTTTGAGCAAATAATTTTAGTAACTCTTCCATTTTCGGAAACAATTTTTTCAGGAGCGGTCAGTTCAATTATTTCAATTCCTTCTTCCAGCAGTGCTTTTATTTCTTCAACATCGGCGGGCATTTCGTTGCGCGTCCTGCGATATATAACAATAACAGTACTGTCTTTGTCTGCCAACCTGTATGCTGTACGAGCCACATCCATTGCCGTATTGCCGCCGCCAATTATGATAATATTTTTACCGATATTTATTTTTTCACCTTTTTTTACCGACGAAAGAAAATCAAAAGCATCCATTACGCCTTTTGCCTTTTCCCCTTCAATACTTAGTGTTTTGAATTTTTGGGCGCCTGTTGCAATATAAATGTAGCTGCTTTCCTTTTTTATTTTTTCAAATGTGGCAATATCAATTTTAGTGTTATAATTAATTTTAACTCCAAGATTTTTTATTCTTTCAATATCTTTTTGAATAGTTTCGGATTTCAATCTGAATGCAGGAATGGCATCAGTTACCATTCCCCCTGAAATATTTTTTGTTTCAAAAACTGTAACTCCAAAACCGGCAAGTTTCAGGAAATAAGCGCAGGCAAGTCCTGATGGTCCTGCACCAATTACAGAAACTTTCATTCCGTTTTCTTTTGCAGGTTTCAGAAATTTTTCTTCACTGCCATATTCTGCAATAAAACGTTTTACTTCACGTATCAGAATACTATTTTCGTAATTAATGCGCGTACATTTTGTCTGGCAAAGATGATCACATACCATTCCGAGCGAAGCGGGAAAAGGATTTTTTTTCAGTATTACCTCAAACGCTTTTTCAAATTCGCCAACAGATGTATAATACAAATAATCGGGAATGTCCTGGTTAGTGGGACAAGTATCAACGCAAGGCGGATGAATGCAATCGAAATACCCAAGCTCCCTGTTGGTTTTTATATCAGGAATATGAAAATAGTCGCAGGCGTATGCTTTTTCTGTAATTACTTTTTCTGAATATTTATTAAGAAATTCGAGTTTGTTTGTTTCAGGTTTCCATTCCCTGATATTTTCAATATATTGCGAAAGTCTTCCATATCCGCCGGGTTTCAGGATGTCGGAACAAACGGTTACCGGTGTTAATCCGCAAGAAAAAATATCGGAAATATTAAAACAATCTGCACCTGCGCAAAAAGAAATATCAAGCGATCCATTAAATTCATTCTGCAATTTTTTTGCAAGATTAATACTGATTGGGTGAAGTGCACGTCCGCTCATGTACATCATTTTTTCTTCGGGCGTAAAAATAGTTTTGTTGTTTACGCTTTCAAGGGTATTGGTGAGTTTTAAATTGAACTGTACATTATTTTTTTCAGCAGTTTGTTGTAATGAATTGATAAGCTTTAATGCGTCCGGATATTTTAAATCATGCTCAAATGCGATATCGGGAACTTCAATTCTGAAGCCAAGCTTTATGTTCAGTATATCTCTTAATTTTTCAGATCCAAGCAAAGTCGGATTAAGCTTGATGGTAGTATGAAGTTTCTTTTCGTTGATCAGGTAAAAGCCTATCTTTTCTATCTCTTCAGGCGGACAACCATGCATAGTTGATAAAGTAATATTGTCGGAAATTTTATTTGGAATTTCGATTTTTGAAATTTCCGGGTAAAATTGTTTCAATAGTTCTGTGTATTTTTCTTTTTCAGCGTTACAATCTTCCATCTTTTTAAAGAACCATTGAACATTGTCTTTTAATATTCCTTCCATGTTATATCCAACGCTCATATTGAAGATAGCGCCAATTCCTTCGCTGCTGTCCCATCCGAATTTGTGTTTTAAAACATGAATAAGTATCCATGCTTTCAGGTATTCATCATAAGCTTCCTGTATCTTTAGCTCCTGCGACCATTCGCAGTTATAACCTTCGTCCTGGATATCAATACAAGGTTTTGAAACATGAATTTCGTCGAGTGTCTGAACAGTTTTCAATTCAATGTATCTTGCGCCGCAAAGCCAGGCAGAGATGATATTCTGCGCCATCTGTGTATGAGGACCGGCAGCAACACCTAATGGAGTTTCAAGCATTTTCCCGTAACGTTCCATTCTAAAATTGTCACTTTTTGAAGCCTTGAAAAAAAGTTCCTCAGGTATCCCGAATATTTCTTTTCTTTTTCTATAGTCTCTTTCAATCAGTTGATATAAACGGTCTATTCCAATAATTGAAAATTTATCTGTCGTTTTTTGCATATTGTTTTGTATTATTTCTGATATTCCGCAAATCTTTTATAAAATAATTTATTGGTGTCACTCAGAGCCGGACAATATGATAGGTTTGCGGGTTAGAGTCCGTGTCGAAGAGTGAATATGTATTTGGTCTGGCTTCGACACGTCCCGAAAAGGGGACGGCTCTGCCTGACCTATGAGTTTAATATTCATTTATTATTTTTGCCAAAACCAATTAACGGAGCAAATTTTAACTTTGTAAAAATAAGATAATTTCTACATTGAAAGATAACATTGATAAATCAGGGAAACAAGCTGTAATAATACTGGCTGCAGGAATGTCGTCCAGGATGGGCGTTTTAAAACCTTTTCTGAAATGGGATAAACATACAACTTTTCTTGAAAAAATTATTTCCGAATACAAATTAATTAATATAAACGAAATAATTGTTGTAATAAATAATGAAGTTTACAAGCAAATAAAAAAAGAAATTCCGGAAAATATTGAGTCTGTTAATATTATTATTAATGGTACGCCAGAAAAAGGAAGAATGTCATCATTAAAACTTGGCATACAAAATTTTTCTAAGCCAACGCCCTGTTTTATTCAGAATGTGGACAATCCATTTGTTACCGCAGGTCTGTTGACTTCTTTAAATCATGTAATTGAACCCGATAATTATATTGTTCCTGTTTATCAGGGTAAAGGCGGACATCCTGTATTGCTCGGTACGGGAATAATTAATAATATTTCTTTATTTGAAGATCCCTATTCCGATCTCAGAAAATTGTTGAAGAATTTTAAAAGGATTGAAGTGGAAACTGACGATAAAAATATTCTTGTAAATATAAATACATTGAATGATTACCAGAAATATTTTAAAAATTGAGGTTATGCAAAAGAAAAAATTTAACCATTGACAATAAAAGTAATTATTTAAAAAAAATTTACCACATAGACACAGTGGAAACATAGAATACCACATAGTTTTTCATAAGATTTTCTAAATCTGTATTCAAATGCGGGGCTATGTGATTTGGACTAAAGTCCTTTAATATCAGGGGTTCCTGTTCCACGACCTTCAGGTCGTGGCAATTAAATGCAATACTGATAAGAGCTTCAGCCCAAATATTAAACCCTTAGCTTGACGCGTATGCGCACATGCGGGGCTATGTGGTGAAAATAAATTAGTTTTAAGTTGTTGAGAAATTGTTTTAATTTTAAATTGGTTTTTTTATTTATATAAAATAATTTAAACATTAAAAAATGAACATTGAAGAATTTCGTGAATATTGCCTTTCTAAAAAAGATGCTACAGAAAGTTTTCCATTCGATGATGTAACACTTGTTTTTAAAGTACGTGGAAAAATGTTTGCGCTTGCCAATACCGATGGGGAATTTTCGATAAACCTGAAGTGCGATCCGGAAAAAGCAATCGAACTCAGAGAACATTATTCTTCTGTACTGCCAGGCTACCACATGGATAAGAAACACTGGAACACCATTATGATAAATGGTTTCGTAACAGATGAGCTTTTAAAAGAATGGATAGATGATTCGTATAACCTGGTTGCAAATAAGTTGCCGAAAAATACTAAAAAACAAATTTGATTTTGATTTTCAAAAGAAAGAATTATGTTTTTTGTAAATCAATTCAGAACTTTTGTGGTAACCGAAACTTCAGGTGGGCAGAACATTTGCTGTTTCACTTTACATTTTCCTGCCACGGTTATCAACGCTTCGTGATATTTTTCAGGAAAATTTTCCGGTAATTGTATTTCGATATTTATTTTGGTTACCAATTTAGAGGTCTTGTTATAAACAACATCCTGAAATAGTTTAATTTTATCTGTTGGCAAATTCCTGTTGTCGCAAAAACCTTTCACATAAATTCCGGCACAAGTTGCAAACGATGCCAGAAACAAATCAAAAGGAGTTGGAGCCGTTTCTTCTCCTCCGCTTATTATAGGTTGGTCGGTATGTATAGTAAATCCGTTAAAGGCAGCATTTACTTTTTTATTTCCCTCAAAAGAAACTTCTATTCTCATATTTTATTTGTTTATGTTTTTATTAAACAAAGTTACACACAAGAAAATTACAAAAAAAATATATAATGAAATTGTTTCCTTCCTGAATAACCAATATTCAATTTAAAACTTTCAATTTTCATTAGATAAAATAAAATTCCATGACCAACTATTGGATTTAGTTCTTTAAATTTACACACGCTAAAAAGATTTAAATCTTAATAAGATAATTTTATACCTATGGAAATTAAACCACCGTATATCAAAAAAATTGATGAAAGAGGCGACCTGAAAATATGGGTAGTTGATGGCGCTCTGATTCGCGAAAAAACCGATGAAGAATTTACCAATTTTGGTCAACATTATCGTTATCCGTATATTCCAGAGCACGAGCTATGGCTCGACCAGGAAGCCAGTGAAGATGAAAGACATTTTTTTATTGATCATCTGCTTGTTGAACATAGGTTGATGAAAGCAGGCAAAACTTATGGTGAAGCTCTAACCGAAGCTGACAGAGCGGAACGCAAAGAACGCAGGCGCAGCGGCGATGTTAAAAAAATAACCGACAATGGCGGCAAATTGCCCAACCCAGTTGATGTGCATAAAGAATTATGGAAAAAACTTGAAAATGGTATTTCCGTATGGATTGTTAGCGGCAGGCTTGTACGCAGCGTCTTTGATATTGATTTTACCGCCGGTGGTCATGATAAAGTTTACGAATTTGTTCCCGAAAATGAAGTGTGGATCGATGATGATATTGTTGAAATAGAACGCGGTTATATACTACTACATGAACTTCACGAACGCAATCGCATGACCAATGGCTGGACTTACAATAAAGCACATGCCGAATCGAGCAAGATGGAATATCGTTGCCGTCATCATCCTGATGAGTTGCACGACGCTTTGGCTGCCGAAGGATGGGCATAAATGGAATGTATATAATCAGGGATATTATTTTAACAAAACTATCGTTATCCCATGTCCGCCATTTTATACCGAACCGCTAACATGATAATCAAAACAATTCGCTACGCTTTTGTTTTGAAACAGTTAGCAGGTCGGCATTTACTAAACCGGCTAACAATTTGTATTATCATTATCTTGTTAGCGGTTTAGTATAAGCGCTTCGCATTAATGTTGGTTATATCAAATGTAATAGCAATTAAATAATAAGGGCTGATCCGATTATTCTTTCCAATCTGTTTAATAAATATAACAAGATTTATTGAACAGATATATTACATTTACAGTCTCGTAAAAATCATAATTTTATTATATATGCAAGTTTGTGTTACAAGAAAAGATGTTAAATTTTCTTCTGATCCCAGTAGGGTAATCGCCCGCTTTCTTTATACTGATGACGAAAGAAGTAAAGATATAATCGAAAAGGTATTGGCTATGTCGGAAGACGAGGCAAATATAACATTAAGCCAGGTGCTGCGAGGGTATTCAAAACGTCACAGAAACATTTCAAAGATATTTGAAAAACATTTTAATAAATTGAATTATTTATTTAAAGATTTGGAAATATTACCTGGCAAGCTTGATCAATCGCGAAAAGCGCTTATAGGTTCGTATTTCACCATGGAATATTCTATTGAATCGGCAGCATTTTTTAATCCATCTATCGTTGAAGATCCTGATCAGTCTGAACTAAGGGCAGATGAAAAAAGAGTAATTTTTAGTTTCAGGGCAACGGGTGAAGGGCATATTTCCTCGCTTGTTTTTCGCGATGGCATTATTGATAAAGATAATAACATAATTTTCGAACCTGTCGGCAAAATGTTAGCAGAAGCAGACCTTATCAAAAGACATATATACAATAAAAAATCATTCACGAGGAAACTTAATGAAATGCAAAGCTCCAATAACATTACTCTTCCAACTCTTGTTTTAGACAAACTTAATGATTGCTTTACTTATGGCGAGCTAAAAAAATGTGTGGAAGAAGTAAGAGAAAAAATTCCCCACTCTTCATTTAATGAATTGCATTTCGATCAAATAATGTGGCTGGCTTCATCGCATTACGAACTTAAATTTTCTCTTGATTCAGCAATTTCCGAGAGAGTTATTTTCCCCATCTCCGACACTGAAAGAAATGGTATTGAAGATGCGCGTTTTGTTAAATTCACTGAAAATAACGGCGAGGTTACCTACTATGCAACCTATACTGCTTATGACGGTATAACCATATTACCGAAACTGCTTGAAACAAAAGATTTTTATCAATTTAAAGTAAGACCTATTCACGGTGAAATTGCAAAAAATAAGGGGATGGCATTATTTCCCCGAAAAATCAACGGAAAATATGCAATGCTTTGCAGGATAGACGGGGTAAACAATTATATTGCTTTTTCAGATAACATCAGCATCTGGCACGAAGCCAAACTCATTCAGAAGCCAAAATTTCCATGGGAATTAGTTCAGATCGGGAATTGCGGTTCTCCTATTGAAACTGAAGACGGATGGTTAGTGATCACACATGGAGTGGGACCTATGCGGGAATATGTTCTGGGAGCGTCTTTATTTGATCTTGAAAATCCCGAAAAAGAAATAGGAAGATTAAAAACCCCGTTAATGATGCCGAACGACAAAGAAAGGGAAGGATATGTGCCAAATGTAATTTACTCATGTGGTTCTATTATCCAAAATGACAACCTGATTTTACCCTATGCCATGTCGGATTACGTATCTACTTATGCTACTATTAATTTAGCAGAACTACTGAAAGCACTTAAAAATTCGAAATAACGTTAGTGGCAGTGGTAGTAGCAGTGGCAGTAGCAGTGGCAGTGGCAGTGGCAGTAGCAGTGGCAGTGGCAGTAGCAGTGGCAGTGGCAGTAGCAGTGGCAGTAGCAGTGGCAGTAGCAGTAGCAGAAGCAGAAGCAGTGGTAGAAGCAGTTGCAGTTGCAGGAGAAATAAAATTAAAATATAAAAATCATGGATTATAGTTTTAAAAGTCTTAAAGTATATAAGCTGGCGTATGAATTAGCAATGGAAATTTTTGAAATTTCAAAAGGTTTTCCAAAAGAAGAAATATATTCATTGACAGATCAGATAAGGAGATCCTCAAGGTCAGTCTGCACAAATATTGCTGAAGCTTATCGCAAAAGAAGGTACCCAAAACATTTTACCAGTAAAATTACAGATGCTGATGGTGAGGCAAGCGAAACAATGGTATGGATTGACTTTGCTTTTGATTGTAAATATATCAATAAAGAAACAAAAGAGAAATTATTAATAAAATATGAAGAAGTTGGGAAAATGCTTGGTAGTATGGCAAATAATCCTAATAAGTTTCTACCAAAGATATAGAGGTTGCACTGCCACTGCTTCTGCCACTATAACTGCAACTGCCATTGTTTTAAATCTATTTTTTCAAATTCTTCAAATGCCTGCAGAACTATTAAATGAGAAATTAAATAAGCTAAAGAACTTTCGGCGCCCTGATTACGGTTTACGCCATAGCTCTCAAAACCATCACAGCAGCCTTTAGTCTCAAAATCGAACAAGTTCATCCTGAGATCATTTTCCCCCATGAACCACATGAAGCATGCAAATAATTTAGTAAGAAATTCTTTATCTTTTGTTAAATGAAAAGCCTGGTGATACATTAAAACCATAGCAAGGGCATCCACAGGTTGTTGTGCAAACATGGAACGTTCGCCTTCTTTCTTATACCATTTTTCATTACCAACTATTGACAAATAACCATCCTTTAGTGTAATTCCTGTCAGGAAGTTCATTGTTTCCAAAGCGATTTCAGTTATTTTGTCATCGTTAAGTATTTCTGCCGAATGCAGAAGAGCAAGCGGCAGCATGCCATTGTCATAAGCCAGTAATGGTTCAAACCATTTCCAGTTATCAGAACTGTTTTCTTCATAATGTTTGATCAACTTATTTGCAAGATTTCTTAATCTCTCGGTCATTGAATCATCAGTGGGATTGCACCTGAGGTAATAACTGATACCTACCATTGAATTAGCAATACCCCTGATGGATTTAAGTTTCTCAAAGTTTGGAGAGGCATCAAAGAAAACTAATTTCCCTGTTTGGTAATAAGCATCGTTAGGTGCATTGGCAAGCAGGTATCCGAGCGCCCAAATGGTTCTTCCAAAAGAATCTTCAGAACCCATTTCATCAAGAAAGTTACGGTTAAAGCTGAGAAAATTCCTGAATGTACCGTCTTTGTTTTGCATATAATGAATATAGCTTAAATATATTGGAGCCAGATCAAGGGCAAGAGTATCCTTTTTTTGGCGGTATGCCATTAGCACCATAAGTAAAGCCCTTGCATTATCATCTAAGCAGTATCCTTCTTTCAGGTTGGGGATGCCGAATTTTGCATGTTGTATTATTCCTGTATCATCGGTTAACCTTTTAATATGCGCGAGTGAAAATGGCGGAAGAACAAGCGGATCAATGGTGGTTTCTTTTTCCACAACTACTTCCGGCTTAGCAGCAAGAATCTTTTTAGTAAGTGCAACATATTTACCACCCGACATAGGCCATGTTATTGTTCTGCCATAGTCATACGCTTTTTTTCGAAGATCTTTTAACACTTCTGGATGATCAAACAATTCCAATAAAATAGTTGAAAGCTCATTTGAATCATTAAAATTAAAGAGTCTTCCTCTTCCATCAGCCAATAATTCCGAGGCATGCCAATAAGGTGTTGAAATAACAGCCGAACCCACTCCTATTGCATACGAAAGAGTTCCACTGGTAATCTGGGCTTCATTCAGATATGGAGTAATATAAATATCGGATGCGGACAAATATTTGAATAATTCTTTTTGGATAATAAATTCATTCATGAAAAAAACATTGTCGCCCAGGTTAAGGCTTTTAATCAAACGTTGAAGATAATTACGGTATTCTTCACCGGAATGGCGAAGAACATTCGGGTGGGTTTTACCCAAAACCATATATAAAATTTCAGGATATTTTTCAATAACTTTTGGTAATGCTTTAATTACTGTTTCAATCCCTTTGTTCCGGCTAATAATACCAAAGGTAAGTAGTATCTTTTTGTTTTCGAGTTTGAATTCCTTTTTAGATTGTTCCTGATTAAATTGAATATCCGGCACGCCGTGTTCAATAAAAGCAATTTTCTTTTTATCCACATTATAGATACTTGTAAGAAACTTAATTGCTTTATGACTCATCACAACTACTTTATGAGCCATCTTGCATATTTCCTGCAATACTGCCTTTTCGTTGTAAGAAGGCGTTTTTAATATGGTGTGAAGGGTTACAATCAGTGGGATTTCGAGCCTATGAAGCAAGGGAAGTATGTATATACCATTTTGTCCGCCATATATCCCAAACTCATGTTCGAGTACACAAATATCAGCGCCGCTGAGATTAATAAATTTAACCGCTTCCAAATAATCTCGTTGATGGTCCTGCCTGATGGTAAGTTTTACTTCTTCGGGATAATCATAAGTTAGTTCGTTATCGTTCATGGCTACGATAAATCCTTCTATTGGTTCTTTCGTTATTTCATTATTCGTTACCATGGATTTATAGAGGTTCATGGTAAATGTACCTATACCACATTCGCGTGGAGGATATGTTCCTATATATGCTATCTTCATAATTACAAAGATAAGATTAATTCAGTTTAATAAAAAATGCTTTTCTTTTAAACCTATATCATGTAGATTTCTTTTTTAACCTCATGATGCGTAACGGTTTTATATTAAATAATGGAGGCATAGTATCGCCTAATAAAAATCCCCAAGGTTTTAAGGGTTCGATGTGGTCGAAAATTAGTTTGGCAATTCCCGTAAGAGGAATGCAAATAATCATACCTGGAATACCGAACAAGGCGCTTGCAGCAATGATTACCGTTATTGATATCAATGCGTTAATTTTGACTTTTGAAGCAACTATTTTTGGAATGATGAAGCTATTATCTATTAAATGAATGATTATAGAAAGCGCCCAAACCAGAAGCAGATATGTAGCTGAATCTTTCGTAGCTACTGTAATAATGATGATTAAGGATAGTGCAATAATGCCGCCGATATAAGGAATTATATTGAGCAACGCAGCAATAAACCCAAGCAGTATGGCGTAGTCAATTCCAATAAAAAGTAATCCGGCGGAATATAAAGCTGCTACTATTACAGCTTCAACAAGTAATCCTCCTATATAGCGTTGAATAAGCTTCTTGGTCTGAGTAATTATTTCATTTACCTCCTTTTTATTGCTTACACCAAAGAGTCTGCGTATAAATTCAATTAAGAGGGGTTGGTAAAACAATATCAGAAATATGTAAACTGGAACCAAAAACAATATTACAACTCCACTACCTACAGTAACTAGTGTTTGTCCTATTGCGGCACTGCTGGTATTGATGAATTCTCCTTTTGTTTTTGTTATCCAGTTATGGATATTTTGTGGGTTTATTTCGAAATAACCGGAAGCCCATGTGATGGCTTGGTTCAGTACCGCTGTAAATTTATCTGCCAGTATCGGCAATGAATCAATAAAGCGATTTGCCTGTGAAAATAAAAAAGTAGCAAACGCGGCAATAAATAAAAAGGTAATAAATAATGAAATTATAATAGCAACTACCCTGTTTATTCTTCTCCTTACAAAAAAATTCACAACAGGGTGGAGTGCGATGGCAATAATGATTGCGCAAATGATAGGAAAAATAATGCCCCTGGCGATGTAAAACATCGTTAATAAGGCAAATAAGCCGACGATAAAAATAGTTGCCCTTGCGAAAAATGGTAATTTTAATTCTTTATCTATCACTGCTTTTTAGAATTCATTTCTTTTTTACTAAAAATATGTTGAAAGAGAAACCACCCGAATGATTTTATAGCTTCAGGGTGTTGAGCAACAATATTTGTAACACCAAGCTGCAAGACAGAGCCGATAAGCTTTATAAACATATTTCCTGATGTGCCTACAGTTATTTTTTTTGTAATATAACCGGTAGCTAAGCCCGTAGCAGCGCCCAAAATGTTATCGAACAAACAGGGTGACGCCGATATATCATTCAAAGCGCTCTTGATAAGGTTAACAGGCTTTAAGCTTTCATAAGTATAATGGAATTGTTCTTTCAATAGCTGCCTATTTACAGCTTGCTCAACTTCTAATAATTGAATTGCATTTTTAAGCCCGATAGCAGAAGTTATGTTTTGCATTTGATTTTATTTTAGTGCTTTTTTAATGATATAATTTCCGGCAATTTTTTTTAACCATTTATACATAAAGAGAAAAGTAATTACTATTATACCATAAAAAGCAGTTATAATAAAAAATCCGAGCCAGATTTTGCCAAGTATTTCACCAAGCCAAAAAGCAAATCCCAAACTTAAAAAAAGCGCGAATGACGCAATTAAGATAAGAATAAAATAACTTGATATGATTGAGGAAACAACATTAGATGTTTTGTCCAATATTTTGAGTTTAGCTAACTCAAAACTTGTATTGCCGTATTCAACAACCCTTTCTAATAGTGATTCTAATGACTTCGTATTGTTTTCCATGGCTTCGGTTTTGATAACATTATTTTAAAATCAGAGTATTTGGATTTTTAATATTTGAAATATCCTGTTTACTATTTATTATTTTTGAGTGGAATTGATCCGCCAGTTGGCGGATTTTATACCAATTCCTTTCTCAGCAATATCTTAAAAACATTTCAACATCCGGCATTTATATATCCTTTTTAGCTTCTTCATATTTAACTTTTGCCTGTTCAGCAAAGTCAGAAACTTCTTCCTTTACCTTATCAAATTTTTCGGAAACGCTGTCAAGAAATTCTTTGAATTTTTCTTTTAATTCGTCTGTAATGTCCTCGCCCTTTTTTGATATTTTTTTGCGGGTATCCGAACCTTTTGCGGGAGCAAATAAAATCCCTAACAATGCGCCGGTGGCAACGCCAGCCAATACGCCTAATACTACTTTTCCTGAGTTCATAATTTTAATTTTTAAATGATTTATATTAAATGATGATTTTAAAGAACTTTTTTCCCCTGAATGATCCTAAGTATTATTGCAATAATTGCAATAACAAGAAGAATATGTATAATACTTCCTACACTGTAAGCAAAAAATCCGATTGCCCATCCAATGATAAGGATTACAGCTATGATATAAAGTAGATTTCCCATGATTTTTGTTTTAATTGGTTTTGTTAAATTATTTTGAGGCGTTATATTTAATTAATTTATGATCACACAATCCCCAATAACCATAAAATCAATAGTACTAATGCTATTACCAGTAATAAATTGATTAAATCACCCACCCCTGCTGAAAAACCAACTAACCACAAGATCAATATTACCAATATAACCACCCAGAATAAACTCAGCCCGGCAACATCATGCGATGTAGTGTTTGGTTTATTTACAAGCCTGTCCTTTATGAAGGAAGCGGCATGGTTTATTTTTTCTTTTTTTGTTTCTTTAGGAATAATGTTAATATGGTTTAAAGTTTTGATTGATTTATTTTTAATTTCAGGTATTGATTTAGCATTTGTTTGAGAAGGCTTGTCTGCAGCAATTGTAACAGTTTCTGCTACTTCTTTTTTATCAGTAACCATAGAACATAAATCAATTTCTTTCTTTTCTTTATTAACCTGATTAATGTTTACTGTAGATTTTCCTTTTCTGAAATTTGTATATTTCTGGGTTGAAAAATCATTTCTTTTCATGATGCCGCATGATGAAAGCAGCATAGTTGTTATTAAAAAAATTATCGCAACCGGAAGTAATTTTATTTTGTTTTTCATTTTGTTTTATTTTTTTATTCTTGAATTTTCATTGAGTTATTTAAAAAGTACCGTTTAGTGAAAGTTCCACTAAGCGGTACTTTTTTACAAAAAGCAGATGATCAAAGTCCTGCTATAATTTTGTGCAATTCTTCTTTGGTTTTGCCAAGCTTGATTTGGAGTCTTCCAAGCATCTCCTCTTTCTTGCCTTCTGCAAACATCAAGTCATTGTCAGTTAATATTGCAAATTTCTGTTTGAGCTTACCTTTTTGCTCATTCCAGTTTCCTTTTACTTCTGTTGTGTTCATTTTTTTGAATTTTAATTCCCGCAACTTGGCGGGGCAGTTGTGAATTAATTTTCACAGTACAAAGGTGGGCAACATAAGAGTTATGAGCGTTACATAACTTTAGAAATAAGTTACATCATTCACACATTTTAAGGAATTATTTTTTTTCTGATACTTTTTTATCTTCACCATTCTTCTTTTTATTTTCTTCTGCCTTTGCTTTCTTGTTAAAAAAACTTTTCAAAAGAAAATTATGTTTTGCTGCTTCCATATTTTCATCTAATCCTTTTGAACTTTTTTTAAGATTTACCATGGTCTGATTAAAATTTTCGGCAATTGTTGAATCCTGAATCAACCTGCCAAGAGTTCCGTTTCCATTGTTTATTTTAAACATTATTTCTGATAGTTGTTGCGATATAATTTCAACATTACCTGCTGTTACTTTTAAACTAGCCATGATAGCATCCGTTTCAACAGGTTCAACAGATGCAAGTTGTTGTCCTTCTTTTGCTAAATGAGAATCAGAGCTTCCATGGGTAATAATTAAAAGTTTGTCGCCAATAAGTCCTTCTGAACCTATCGCCACTTTACAATCCGATTTAATAAACGGTTTAACATCTTTTTTAACCAACATGTCTACCCTTACAGTTGAATCGTTAATGATACTGATGTTGTCAACAGTTCCTACATTAATTCCGGAAAAACGGATGTTATTTCCAACTTGTAATCCGCTTACATTATAAAAAGTTGAGGTAAGTTTAAAAACAGGATTAAATAAATTTTTTTGTTTTCCGATTATAAATATGGCAAGTACAAAAAGGAACAATCCTCCTGCAACAAACAGCCCCAAGCGTATTTTAAATTTGTGTGTGTGCGTATCCATATATATTATTTTAGATCTTAGATTTATGATTTTAGATTTACGGTTAATAATATTTTATAAAAGCATTACGAAACAAAGAATTTATGATTTGATTTATTTAAAGAAAGATTTAATTAACGGATCGGTTGAGTTTTTAAAATCCTCTACCTTGCCTTCCTTATATACTTCTCCTTCATTTAACATTATAATTCTGTTTGCTGTTTTAAGAGCGCATTTAATATCATGTGTGATGATGATAGAAGAAGTTTTATATTTTTTTTGAACATCAATAATGAGTGAGCTTATTTCATCAGAAGTAACGGGGTCAAGCCCTGTTGTGGGTTCGTCATACAGCATTATCATAGGATCCACAACAATTGTGCGCGCCAGGCTTATTCTTTTTCGCATACCGCCTGAAAGTTGCGAGGGCATTTTATTCAATGCATCAGCCAAACCGACATTTTCTAATACCTCATTTATTTTATCTTCAATTTCTTTTTTAGTAAGATTTTTTTTTATTCTTTGCAATGGAAATTCTAAGTTTTGTTTTACAGTCATAGAATCATACAATGCGCCACTTTGAAAAAGAAAGCCAACTTTCTGTCTTAACTCGCCCAATTCTTTTCTATTTAATTCAGTCACATTTTTTTCAAACACATTTATTTTTCCGCCATCAGAATTTAATAAACAAACTATACATTTTATTAAAACAGATTTGCCCGTACCTGATTTACCAAGCACCACCAGGTTTTCGCCATTAAAAAGTTTTAAAGAAATATTTTTCAATACCTCTTGTTCGCCAAATGATTTCTTAAGATTATTTATTTCAATAACAGTTCCGCCACTTGGCATTTTAAATGAAGCATTATTAAAAGTATCTGTTTGAGATGTGTTCATAATATTAGCATATCGGTTATTTGTACTGCAATCAGATCAACAATTATTACCAGAAGGGATGCTAAAACAACAGCAGAATTTGCGGCAACGCCTACACTTTCTGTTCCGCGTCCGGCATTATATCCTTTATAGCATCCTACTAAACCAATTACTGCTCCGAAAAAAAATGATTTTATAACAGCAGGTAAAAAATCAATAAACTTAACATGGCTAAATGCTTGCGAGAAAAATAAAACAAAATTTAAATCGCCTTTAATATTTGCGCCGGCCCAGCTTCCAAATATACCCAGCGCATCAGCATATAAAATTAATAAAGGTATCATAAGAGTTGCTGCCAAAACCCGGGTAACAACTAAAAATCGCATAGGATTGGTGGAGGATACTTCCATAGCTTCAATTTGTTCAGTTACTTTCATTGAACCTAATTCCGCTCCCATTCCTGAACCAATTTTTCCTGCACATATAAGCGCTGTTATAACAGGACCCATTTCCCTGATAAGAGATATTGCAACCATTCCCGGAAGCATTGTTACGGCTCCGAAATTAACGAGTACAGGACGTGATTGAATTGTAAGCACCAAGCCCATAATGGTTCCGGTGATTGAAATAAGCGGTAATGATTTGTATCCGATTTTAAAACATTGATGCAAAAATTCTTTAAATTCAAAGTTGCGCGAAAATGTTTCTTTAATAATTCGTATTATAAACAATAACACATCTGAAATATCTGTTAAAAAGTTGTTTGCTGAAACAGTTTTTGCAATTGTTTTTTCGCTGAGTTTTTTCAAAGATTGTTCAGTTGCATTCCGAAGTTTTGGTATTACTATTTTAACAGGTGTAAATTTTTTCATAATAAATATTTGATATCATCCATATATAATTTGATTAAATATAACGCTTTGTGCTATTGAAAAAGTAGCTGACTAATAATCAAGTGTCATATTGAGCAATGTCAGGCTGAGCCTGTCGAAGCCATATCGAAATATGACTTCTATTAGCCTTCGATGAACTCAGGCTGACATTACTCAGGCTTACAATCAATCTTTTATATGTTAATAGCACAACTGGTTAAATATAGTTAGATCGCTCACGTTCATAATTTACGGAATTAATTTTACCGAAGAAACTACTTCGGCGATCCATACAAAGGTTAGTAAATTCGTTAGGAGAAGTGTTACACAACTTTAGGAAAGAGTTACATTATTCACACTTTAAATTTCAGGGATTACTGAAAAAGTAAAAGCCCCTTACGATAGTTATCGAAAGAGGCTTTTTTGTAAAATTTTATTTACTTACTTATCACTTTAAATTCTGTTCTTCTGTTTTGCTGACGTCCCTCATCAGTTTTGTTGGAAGCAATAGGCTGATCGAATCCGTAACCTACATAAGTAAGACGTGATTTGTCGATTCCATTTTCCAAAAGGTAGTCAACAACTGATTTGGCGCGGCTTTCTGAAAGAGTTTTATTATATGCGGCAGATCCAATATTGTCGGTATGCCCTGATATTTCAATTTTAACAGTTGGCATATCTTTAAGTTGTTTTACTAAGCGGTTCAATTCGGTATAAGATTCAGGTCTTAAAGAGGCTTTGTTAAAATCGAAGAAAATATTGTTCAATACAATTTTTTCGCCCACTTCAAAATTATAAGTTGCTTCTGTTTTTTCTATTACAGTTTTGTTTACAGCTTTAGGTATAGTAATACCCTGAAAATTTACCAGGTTTCCTTTTGGAGTGTTTGGTTCAAGGTCCTTGCTGTTCGGAACGCCATCGTTATCATCGTCGGCTTCCTTAGGTGGATTCTTTAAATCGGCAACATCTTTTTGAAGTTGGGTAACTTTGCCATCAATATCATTGACTTTATTTGAAGTTTCTTTTTGTTTATTTCCGATAGAATCTATTTTTCTATTCATTCCTGCAAAAAGAAGTGCGTTCTTATCAGATTCCATTTCTTTTGGAGTAACCCATTCAAGAGATTTTTCATTTTTACCTATCTTGTAAGTCAGTGTTATAGCGGTATATCCGTATTTATCCTTTGCAGAACCTGTTACAACACGTGCATCTAATTTATCGGTATTTACATTATTAATTGTACTTTCAATACCAATATCAAATTGGTTGTTAATTTTATATTTAACACCTATGCCTAAAGGAATAACGGTTTCTGTTGTAGTTTTTTTGGAACCACCAAAATCACCATATCCATAATTACTAATTAAAGTACTGGTAGAAATAGTGTATTCATGGGTTTTAAAATCACATAATCCAATTCCGGCAATACCATAAATAGCTATTTTTGTTGATTTAAGATTGGGAGCAAAGATTGGCAATAAATTAATCTTCACATTTAAACCATATGTAAAAATATTTGCATTGAAATGTGCGTTCACTTTTGTGTTAATTCCGCCAAGTTCTCCTTTTTCTAACATTACCTGAATTCCAAAAACCGGAGATAATTGTTTGCTTATTGCTAAACCAAAACCACCTGAATATTCAGATAAACCATTTGTAATATTATACCAGTCCTTACTATTCTTTATAGTAACGGGATAAAAATCGAATTGTCGCAGGTCGCCATAAAACAACATAGAGCCACCGCTTAATGTAGCAGACCACGTATTATATTTAATGTTGCTTGTTCCTTTATCTGTTTGACCGTATGAAATTGCATTTAACGCAACTACGAATAAACAAATAATTGTAGATGTTCTTAAAGTTTTCATTAGTTTATTGTAAAGTTTCACCACGTTGTTAATGGTAAAAACTTCCCCCTTCCTTTGCGAAGTGGAGCGTAGCGGAACGAAGCAAAGGAAGGGGGAAGTCGCCCATTAAATG
>CAINEZ010000134.1 GCA_903847905.1 uncultured Bacteroidota bacterium | reverse complement strand
CGTCCGTTCTTTAAAGAAGTAAACGAAAGCAATGTTTTCAGAATGGAAGCATTAAGAGATGGCTTGAAGGACGAAACTGTTTTAACATTCAATGATGGCGTATCAAGTGAATATGATCAATCTGATTCTAAAAAGATGTTCACCGCTGAAAATGATTATCCTCAGATATTCACATTAACATCAGATAATGTTAAAGTAGCGATAAACGGACTTCCTGAACTTACTTCATCAGAAGTTTACACAGTTCCACTTGGGTTTACATCAAATGTTGTAGGAACATGTACTCTAAATGCTACCAATCTCGATGGATTCATTCCTGATGCAAAAGTTTATTTAGAAGATGCACAGCAAAATGTAATTCAAGATCTTCGTCAGACAAGTACATATACTTTCACATCAGGAGTTGTGGATGATGCAAATCGTTTTAAATTGCATTTTACATTATCTCCATTAGGTATGTCTGATTCTTATTCAACTTCTGTTACTTCATACTCATATAACAATACTATTTATGTAAATATTTCAGCAGCAGGTACTGGAACTATTGAACTTTTCAACGTTCTTGGAGAAAAGATTATTAGCCAGCAATCGGTAAAAGGATTGAACAAACTGCAAACTAATTTAAGCAAGGGAGTTTACATAGTAAAGGTTCAGAATGGAGCCAATGTAGTAACTGAAAAAGTAATGATAGATAAATAAATTTTAAAAAATCAGAAACTATAATATGAAAACAAAAGAAATCAAACAAAAGCGTACATACGCAAAACCACAGGCAGAGCGTATAAAATTAGATAACGAAGTTTCGATGGTAATGATGTCGCCTCCGGGAGACAAAGATGAATCCATGTCAACGGATCACTTTAGCATCAACCCGTTTAAATAATACCGATACGCAATATGTAATAGTCCAAAAATGCAGGACTAAACATATTGTCTATCGGCATTTACCACTGCATAATTATGAACTTATCCTTTGGACAATTTCATAATAAGCATTTGTATAACGCTGATTGTTTACTAAATAAAAAAGTCCTCGTAAAGAGGACTTTTTTTTACTAAAAAAATTATTGAGGACTTATCGGGATTGAATAATAACTTCATTCAAATTAATAGAGTTTATACCGAAAAAAGTTAATAACAAAAGAACACAAAAATATACAGCTAATTTTTTTATTTTCTAAATTTTCTTATTTTTGTTTCATATTAACTTAAACCAAATCATCATGAAAAAAAATTTACTTTTCATTACATTATTTTTGTTCAGCCTTGGACTGAGCGCTCAACAATGGACGCTGCAGAACACCAATATGGCAGGTACTAACACATTTGCTTATCAGGTATCTGTGGTTGACAGCAATATTGTTTGGATAAACGGATTAAATGGCTCCAATGGACAATTTATTCAGGCAAATGCAAAAACTCAGGACGGTGGCGCTACCTGGACCGCCGGTACATATTCAGGTTTTGGACCCTCTGTCGAGGCTGCTGTATTATGCGGGGTTTCTTATAATAAAGCTTTTTGTATTGGTATGGACACAGTAACAGGAGGCGTAGCATCTTTCTGGAAAACAACAGATGGTACAAATTGGTCATTAGTAACGGGAGTTATGAATGATGGAACCAATACTTTTGCCGATGGTGTTGAATTTTGGGATAACGGTAAAGGTTTTTGTTATGGCGATCCTGTAGGTGGCGAATTCGATATTTATACAACAAGTGATAGTGGCGCAACATGGGTAGATGTTCCCGGAGCAAATATTGCTAATCCCTCAACAACATCTGAAATGGGTTATAATGGTTATAGTTTAGCAACTGTTGTTCCTGGAGGAATAGGGTTCTTTTTAACAAACAAAGGCCGTGTTTATAAAACCACCGATTATGGCGCAAATTGGACAGTTACTGCTACAGCTCCATTTACATCTATTGGTAGTACAGGTGCGAAAATTTATGCTTCCAGCCAAAACTATATCATTGCGGCAAAGGCATCATCCATTGCTGGTGCATGGGACTGGAAATATACAACTGATGGCGGCACAACATGGCAGGCTTATACCCCGGCATCTCCTTTTTATCAAACAGCAATGTGTTATCTTCCCGGATCAACCAATTCATTTGTTGCAACATCAGGTAGCGCCTCATATGGTTATGGTGTTGCTTACAGTACTGACGGCGGACTTACATGGACTGACTTTTCGGATACGTTATTAAAAGACACAGCAGGCGCAAACATTCAATGCCTTGGCGAGGGATTTTATAGCGCAAATATTGGATGGGTTGGAATTTTTGATATAACCGGATTAACAAATCCTATCCTTAAATATCATAATACTGCCACAATTGGTTTTCCAACTTTTCAGGTTGAAGGTAACGATTTTAATATTTATCCTAATCCAGGCAATGGACTTGTTCAGTTTGCCATGAATGGCGCTAATAATAAAGATGCAAACATTAAAGTTTTTGATATTACAGGTAATATGATCTTTGAAAGAACGCTTAATGTTAATGGAGTTTCAAATATTTCATACGACTTTTCAAATTTTTCAAAAGGGATATATATTGTAAATATTTCTTCGGGAAATGATAATTTTAATAAAAAATTAATCATCAACTAATTAACATATCCTTTGAATGTAAAAATATAAAAAAGAGGTAAGTGATTACCTCTTTTTTGTATAAATTATGAGATGTAAAGGCGTTATTCATATAACAGATTTGTTTGAGAAAAGAGCAAAACCTTCGATAGTGCCATACCTATGATGCGAGGCGACCCAAAAGTATATGAAGTTTTACGGGAACTTTCTATTTCCTTTGAATATTACGAGCACCCGCCTGTTCCTACGGTGAAGGAAGCAGCCATTTATTGGAAAGATATTGTTGCCACACATTGTAAAAATCTCTTTTTTAGAAATCACAAAGGCAACAGGCATTATCTGGTTATTTTTGAATATTCGCACAATATTTTAATTAATGATTTAGAGCAAAGACTTAAACAGGGCAAGCTTACTTTTGCTTCAGATAAACGTTTGATTAAATATTTAGGATTACAGCCAGGATCTGTATCGCCTTTCGGATTAATAAATGATACAGCTAATCATGTGCACCTTTTCCTTGATGAAAATCTGCAGAAGTCAGAAAAAATAAGTTTTCACCCGAATTTAAACACGGCTTCAATTGTCATTTCTTATAAAGATTTTGTACGTTTCCTTGATTGGACAGGAAATCCCTATGAATTTGTAAAAACATACGACTAAATTTTTATTCTTCAAAATTTTCATATTTTTGTTTCAATATTAACTAAAACCAAATCATCATGAAAAGAAATTTATTTTTTATTGCATTGTTTTTATTCAGCTTTGTGCTGAATGCACAATGGACACAACAGAACACCAATATGACCGGTTCTACACCTGTTGGCGTTGACCAGATTTCAATTGTCGACAGCAATATTGTTTGGGTAAATGGATTTAATGGATCGGGAACAAACCCAAGAATTAAAGCATCAGCAAGAACAAACGATGGAGGAACAGTATGGACTTCTTCTACCTACAATGGTTTTGGAGCAACAGTTTATCCTTCTGTTCTAACTGCAGTTGGTAATAATAAAGCATTTTGTGTTGCTATGGATACAATTACAAACGGAAATGCTTCTTTTTGGAAAACTACTGATGGTGGAGCAAATTGGAGTTTGGTAACCGGAGTTATGAATGATGGAGCCAATACTTTTGCTGATGGCGTTAAATTCTGGGATAATGGGAAAGGCTTTTGTTATGGCGATCCTGTAAGTAACGTATTTGACATTTATACGACTATAGACAGCGGCGCCACATGGACAAAAGTTCCAGGTACAAATATTACCGCTCCTCTTTCCGGTGAATATGGATACAACGGGTCTGATTGCGCTTCTATTGTTTCAGGCGGCATAGGTGTCTTTTTAACAAACAAAGGTCGTGTTTATAAAACTACTGATTATGGCGCAACATGGGCAATTACCACAACAGCTCCATATACAATTGCTGCGGGCGGCAAAATATATGCATCGAGCGCTAACTATATTATTTTAGCTAATTTAGCTACAGGTGCAACTTCATATACATGGAAATACACTACCGATGGCGGCGCAACCTGGTTAACCTATGCTCCAACCGGATCGTTTTATGATTACTCAATGTGTTATGTTCCCGGTACTCAAAATACCTTTATTGCAACTACTCCTTCCCAAGCTCTACCAAGAGGCATTGCATACAGTACTGATGGCGGACTTAGCTGGACTGATTTTTCAGATCCTATGCTTCACTTCCAAGGAGAAAATATTCAATGTTTAGCCGTTAACTTTTATGATGCTTCTATCGGCTGGGTTGGTAATTACGATACCACTATGACAATTAATTCTATTTTAAAGTATGATAATCCGGGCACTACTGTTGGATTATTTACATATATTGAAGGTAACGACCTGAATATTTATCCAAATCCAAGCAACGGAAATGTTATGTTTGCCATGAACGGCGCAGGCAAAAAAGATGTAAACATTAAAGTTCTTAATGTTACCGGTAATATGATTTTTGAAAGAACGCTTAATATTAATGGAGTTTCAAATATTTCATACGACTTTTCAAATTTATCAAAAGGGATTTATATTGTAAACATTTCTTCAGGAAATGATAACTTCAATAAAAAATTAGTCATTGATTAGTTAAAATATTCTCTGTATAGAAAAAGGGTATAAGGTATAGAGGTATTCCCTATACCTTATACCCTTTTAAAAATAAAATGTATAAACCCGCCTGCCCTGCTGTGAAGAAGTTTATAAAGGAATAAATATTTTGATAAATGAAAAAGGAAGTTGCCGTAGGAATTGATATTGGCGGAACAAATACTGATTTCGGTATTGTTGATAAGGAAGGGAATTGTATTTCGAACAGCAGCATTAAAACAGATAAGTTTAAAGATGCACCTGCATTTGTTGAAGCGCTTTCGGAAAAAATCAAATTACAAATCAAATTATTAAAAGGAGAGTTTCGTGTAAAGGGTGTCGGCGTAGGGGCTCCAAATGGAAATTATTTTACGGGAAACATAGAATTTGCGCCTAACCTTAAATGGAAAGGCGTTATTCACCTGGCAGATTTACTGGGGAAAAGAATGAAACTTCCGGTAGTGCTTACCAATGATGCAAATGCTGCGGCAATTGGAGAAATGTATTATGGTGCAGCTAAAGGAATGAAACATTTTATTGTCATTACCATTGGCACAGGGCTGGGAAGCGGAATTGTTGTAAATGGAGAATTGTTATACGGTCATGATGGTTTTGCCGGAGAGCTTGGTCATACTATAGTTTACCCAGAGGGCCGTATGTGTGGCTGTGGAAGAAAGGGTTGCCTTGAGACTTATGTGTCTTCAACCGGCATTAAAAGGACTGTTATCGAAATGCTTAATAACACTAACGAACCGAGTATTTTAAGAAATTTTAATGAAACAACATTAACCTCTAAAAAAATTTTTTCAGCCGCCCAAAAAAACGATAAAATCGCTCTTGATGCTTTCGAATTTACAGGTAAGATTTTAGGCATGAAACTGGCTGATGCAATTGCTTTCTCCAGTCCTGAAGCTATCATTCTTTTTGGCGGGCTTGTTAAAGCCGGAAAATACATTTTTATCCCGACTAAAAAATATATGGAATATTATCTTCTGCCTATTTTTCGAAATAAAGTAAAACTACTGCCTTCGGCTTTGAAAAATGAAAATGCTGCCGTACTTGGCGCTGCTGCATTAGTCTGGACGCATCAAAAAAAATAGCAATATT
>CAINEZ010000133.1 GCA_903847905.1 uncultured Bacteroidota bacterium | reverse complement strand
TTTTATTAAATATGTTTTGTAGAATTAAATATTTTTAAAATAATTATTTTTCCCTGAAAATATAAAAACCTAAAGGGGATATGATTTTACGAAAAAGCTATTTTTATTGTTCAAGGTGTCGTAACGCTGAAAACAGGAAAAGAAGCACTGACTTATCAAAATGCGCTTTCCCGCCACAGAAAGCAAACGCCTGTTATGCACTGGCGGAGTCGTCCTTTATCATGTCGTGAAAGCATTATCATTATTGAGTTTCGCTGTCAATTGTTAAAGCGTTTTTGTCAGGGTTGGAAAGTGTGTCGGCGTTTAAATTTTTACAGAAGGGAGGGGATTTTTGTCTGCAGAGAATATGTAACTGCCAGTAGTGCGTGGAAAATGTAAAGCTCTTTTGCAGCCTAGCACTTTTTGCCTTTAAAATAAAAGCTGCGAATGTACTTTACATAGTGCGATTGGGTTTTACATGATAAACGTGTCTTTTGGAGTGGAGCAATAGCAAGAATACTTCGTGTAATAGCAAAAACGCTTGGAGTTATCGGAAGATTTCTAAATGAACTTTAAAAATTATTAAAAGTTAATCAAGTTTTTAAATGGTTGAATTATTCTTTCAAAAAAACTTATTTTTTCAGTAAAAATTACGGCATTAGTTGTTAAATTTTCAGAGATAAAAATTTTATTTCCATTGTTTGATATTAAGCTTTCGGGGAGTTGAATTGTTGAATAAGAATAAGCTTCGCTTTTTGAAATTTCAATTGTTTTAGGAACATCAATAATTCTACTATCTATATATTCATCGGTCATATTTGGAATATTAGTAAAACTTATCCTTACCGTATATCCTATTTTTACTTTTGAAACTTCATTAGCTGGAATTTTTATTTGTCCGATTAGCTTGCCATTTTCTTTTCTTATTATTGCTGTTGTGTTTATCGAATATGTATATTTAAAATAATAACTCAATATTATCATCATAACAAATACAATAAATAAAACCGATATTCCATAACGAATTATTTTTGGAGGAATTTGACCTATTATATTGCGTATTTTTTCGCTTCGCAATTCAATTTGTTCCATATATTGATTTTTGATTTTGATTCATTAGACACTGATTTACGCAAATTTTGACGGATTTATCCGTATCAATCAGCGTTTATCAGAGTCTATTTTTTAATTCCCTAATTCCAATTGATTTTTTACTAAATTATAATAAGCGCCTTTTTTAATTGTAAGTTCCTGATGAGTTCCAACTTCAACTATTTTTCCATTATCCAGCACAACAATTTGGTCGGCATTACTTACGGTGCTTAAACGATGAGCAACTATAACAACTGTTTTTCCCGTATAAAAATGTTCTAAATTTTCAACAATTGCTCTTTCGTTATTTGCATCCAACGCATTAGTTGCTTCATCGAAAAACAAAAAGTCCGGATTTTTATAAACGGCGCGGGCTATTAATACACGTTGTTTTTGTCCCTGACTAAGATTTTGTCCTTCGTTGCCAATAACAGTATTGTATTTCAAAGGCAATTCTTCAATAAAGTCTTTAATATTGGCTATTACAGCAGCATTTAATAATTTTACTTTATCAATATCATAGTCCGATACGGCAATGTTGCGTGCAATAGATTCCGAAAAAATAAAACCATCCTGCATAACAGCGCCGCATTGATTGCGCCACCAAGTGGTATTAAAATCAATCAAATTATTGTCGCCAATTTTTATAATGCCTTCTACGGGATTATAATATTGCAAAAGAAGTTTTACAAGAGTTGTTTTTCCGCTTCCGCTTGCTCCAACAATTGCAGTTACTTTACCTTGTGGAATAAGAAGACTAATATCGTTCAATACTTTTTTTGAACGAGGACCTTCATATTGAAAAGTAAGATTATTTATAAAAATGTTTTTTTCTTCATTCAGTTTATTTTCTTGTGCTTTGTTTATATTTTCATCATCTTTTTTATGTATTTCATTAATACGTTCAAGACTTATTTTAGTATCCTGCAAATCGTGAATAAAATTCACAGTTTGTTCTATAGGCAAGCTGAGTTGACCAATAATATATTGCGTAGCCAGCATCATTCCTAAAGTCATTTCATGGTTTATAACGGCAGTGGCGGCTATTACAGTTATTATAATGTTTTTTGATTCGTTAATAAAAATATTACCTACTTCACGAAGTTGTTCCAATCGTAACGATGAAATATTTACCTGAAATAAATCGGCTTGTATATCTTCCCATTCCCAGCGTTTTCTTTTTTCGCAATTTTGAAGTTTTATTTCCTGCATCCCATTAATTAACTGGTAGGTGTTGCTCTGGCTTTTGGCTTTTTGTTCAAAAAATTTATAATCAAGCACTCTTCGTTTCCGCAGAAAAATAAATATCCACAATGTATAAATTATGCTGCCAATAATAAATATTGCAAAAATTTTAAAACTATATATCCACAAAACGATGCTGAATATAATCAGTGTAAAAAATGAAAAAACAGTTTCTAATGTTCTTGCAGTTAAAAAATGTTCAACCCTCTCGTGGTCACTAATCCTTTGGAGAATATCGCCTGTAAGTTTGGTGTCGAAAAAACTCATAGGCAGTTTCATTAATTTTATAAAAAAATCGGAAATTAACGAAATATTAATCCTTATGCTTATGTGTAATAGCAACCAACGCCTTATAAATTCTACCGACATACGGCTGATTATTAAAACCATTTGAGCAA
>CAINEZ010000132.1 GCA_903847905.1 uncultured Bacteroidota bacterium | reverse complement strand
TTTGATTCATGATCGGCTGTCCGACTAATTTTTTTGTTTTATCTTTGCTCATAGCCCTAATTTGGAAATTTAGGCAAAGATGGCAAGTATATCGGTTCATTCAGATATGCTTGCCTATTTTATCTCGTCCACCAATGAAAATCGATAATAAATTTACACTTTATTAAATGGTCAATCAGTATCCGTAATCAAATATCACTGATCGGTAGTATTTTTATTTTATTAAATTTGTAATATATCTATGAAAGGATTTCCAAAAGATATCGAGATAATGTCGCCGGTTGGTTCTTATGAATCACTGGCTGCTGCAATACAGGGAGGCGCAGATTCTGTATATTTCGGCGTTGAACAATTAAATATGCGCTCCCGCTCTGCAAATAATTTTACCATTGACGATCTTAAGAATATCACAGCGATATGTAGCAAGAATAATATAAAATCGTATCTAACGCTTAACACTATTATTTACGACGATGAAATTGGTTTAAGGAAATCTATTGTTGATGCGGCTAAAAACAATAATATTTCGGCAATTATTGCATCCGATATGTCCGTAATTTCTTATGCACGCAGTATTGGCGTTGAAGTGCACATGTCAACACAATGCAACATTACCAACATTGAAGCGGTAAAATATTTTGCACAGTTTGCCGATGTTATAGTTACTGCACGCGAGCTTACATTGAAACAAGTTGCTGCGATAGTAAGATCTATTGAAAAAGAAAAGATCACAGGTCCTTCTGGAAACCTTGTAAGAATTGAGATTTTTGTTCATGGCGCATTATGTATGGCGGTTTCGGGTAAATGTTACCTGAGCCTTGACAACATGAATTATTCTGCAAACAGGGGAGCATGCCTGCAGCTATGCAGAAGGTCGTATTTGGTAAAAGATAAAGAAGAAGGTTATGAACTGGAAGTTGACCACGAATACATAATGTCGCCAAAAGACCTTTGCACCATAGGTTTCCTTGACAAGATATTAAAAGCGGGCGTAAAAGTTTTTAAGATCGAAGGAAGAGGCAGATCACCCGAATATGTTAAAACAGTAACAAAGTGTTACAGGGAAGCTGTAAATTCTGTTTATGAAGAAAATTACACAAAGGAAAAAATCAATAACTGGATGCAGCAGCTTGGTTCGGTTTATAATCGTGGCTTCTGGGATGGGTATTATCTTGGAAGTAAACTTGGCGAATGGACTGAGAAATATGGTTCGCGAGCCACAAAGACAAAAGTTTATGTAGGGAAAGTAACAAACTATTTTTCTAATTTACATGTTGCTGAAATAAAAATTGAAACTTACGATTTCAGTATAAATGACGATATATTAATAACAGGACCAACTACAGGTGTAATTGAAATGAAAATAAATGAGATCAGGGTTGATCTTAAAAATATACAAACTGTTTCAAAGGGAACGGTATGTTCTATTCCTATATCAGAAATTGTAAGAAGGAATGATAAAGTTTACAAACTGGTTGATTCGGAAAATATTTAGTTGAAATGCTTGTAATACCAATGCTTATTATGAAATTGTCCAAAGGATAAGTTCATAATTATGCAGTGGTAAATGCCGATAGACAATATGTTTAGTCCTGCATTTTGGGACTATTACATATTGCGTATAGGTATAAATACAAAAATCACTCTTCGAATTCATTCTTTTTATCTGAAATGTATTTTCTCCACTTATCAATAACCGATTGCATATCCTGTGGCAGTTCGGAATCGAAGAAAATATTTTTACCTGATGCCGGATGAGTAAACCCAAGTGATTTTGCATGCAGTGCCTGGCGCGGAAGGAGTTTAAAGCAGTTTTCAATAAACTGCCGATACTTTGTAAATGTAGTTCCTTTTAAAATTATGTCGCCCCCGTAGGCTTCATCATTAAAAAGAGGATGCCCGGCGTATTTCATGTGCACCCTGATCTGGTGAGTTCGCCCTGTTTCAAGTTGGCATTCAATAAGAGTGATATAACCAAAGCGTTCAAGTACTTTAAAATGTGTTGTTGCCTGCCTGCCTGTTTCTCCATCGGGGAAAACAGTCATAACTTTCCTGTCTTTCGGATTTCTCCCTATATTCCCGGTGATCGTTCCTTCATCCTCCCGAAAGTCGCCCCACACAAGAGCCTGATATTTCCTTTTTATGGTATGGTCGAAAAATTCTTTGGCAAGTTTTGCCTGAGCTACTTCGTTCTTCGCCACAAGTATTATTCCTGAGGTATTTTTATCAATTCGGTGAACAAGAAAAGGCTTAATATCTTTTGCGTCTTTTTTCTTTACTTGCTGAAAATGATAAATAAGAGCATTTACCATAGTACCTGTATAATTGCCATGTCCTGGATGAACAACCATTCCCGCATCCTTATTTACTAAAATAATATCGTCATCTTCAAAGGCAATATTGATAGGAATGTCTTGGGGAATTAATTCAACTTCCCTTGGCGGGTGCGCAAGGACAATTGAAATTACATCTTCGGGTTTTACCTTGTAATTAGGTTTTGCGGAAGAGTTGTTTACAAAAATATTTCCTGCGTTTGCAGCAGCCTGAATTTTGCTTCGCGAAACATTTTCGATACGGTTCATGAGGAATTTATCGATCCTCAACAAGCTTTGACCTTTGTCAACAATAATGTTATAATGTTCAAAAAGTTCCTGTTCTTCTTCGGGAATATCAATTTCTTCGGCTTCTTCTACCATAATGAAATATTTATACTAAAAACAAGATAAAAATGTACAATTAATGAATATAAAAATAAAGAAGGATAAGAGTATAAGCGAGAGTATAGGGATATATGGTATAAAGGAAATTATATACACTTATTCCCTTATACCTTATAACCATATTCCTTAAATGTATTAATTTATGCCATTATATTAAAGTACATAAACATTATTTAACAATAATCAACCTGGTGAAATACCTGTTATTACTGTCATTTGAAGAAACAGTCATCAGGTACATCCCGTTTTGTAAACCGGAAACATCTATTTTATTTGAGAAAGGACGATTATATACTTCGTTGCCAAGTAAATTAAAAATACGAATAAAAAGTTTTGAATTATCCTGATTCGCTTTTGAAGAAAGAATAACAGAAACAGATTTTCCGTTTGAAGGATTCGGGAAAACTTTAATTTCTCCATTATTTTTTCCCGGTTCATTAATGCCCGCAACCAATGGCAATGCTTTTCCAACTAAAGGTCTTATCATCAAAGCGCCATGATAATTACTGTTCGACCAGCCGCAGCCGGTATTGTAGAAAATATTCGCATGCTGGTCAGAATTCAGATCAAAACCTAAATTCAGATTGTCGCCGGTAAGCTGCTTCCATCCCACATAAAAAGTTCCAGACAGAACAAGGGTTTCATCGTCTATCCTGTAATTATAATATTTGTTAAGAGTGTTTTCGTATTCGGGTTTTAAACCAATCTTTTGGTATAATATGCTGCCGGGGTATCCGCTTGCATCGTTCCATACTGTAAGATAAAAAAACTGCTGGCTTGCGTTATTAATTGTCTGGTTGAAGAACATATCAACAGCCCTAAGAGTATCGGGATGATTAAGAGTGAATTTATATGCCAACATTCCATTTGGAGAATTGTCGAGACCATATCCGGCTTCAGGAACACCGTCATCGTAAGCATAATAATTATAAAAATTTTGTTTAAAAACAGCTGTGTCGTTTTGCCTGTGATCATCGCCGGTAATACCTTCCTTTATAACATGAGTGAATATAAAGCTTGCGCTGTCGCTTGCAACAGACGGGAAAGTAAATTCAACGGGAGGATGTGCATGAGGAACATAATCCTGATATCCATGCAAAACGAAAGGATCAATATTATAACTTCCCCCATTATAAAAATCCGACCATGCTCCTCCAACCTGATCCACATCATATTTATAACTGTAGTTATATATAGTGGTATCAAGGTTTGTGATGGTAATGCGCAAACTATCTTTCATTTCTCCGGAAGGGTCCACATTAAATTGCGACCATGGCATAGAATAATAATTCTTCAGCACAGAAGGTGCCGGTTCAACAAAAGCAACATCTTTATAAATGCTATCGGCCATATTGCGGTCTTTGTTCAGATAAACATAATCAATATTCCAGATATCAACATTTCCGGCAGCCCAGCTTGGCTGACTACTGTTAGTGAGGCTTGCGTAATTGTAAAACCTGAAACGAAAACCTTTATGAAAATAATTTATACTATCGGTAATCGGAATCATTACCTGCCTGAACCAGACATTATATTTACTGTGAAATTGCGATAATGTCATGCCTTCCGTTCTCCAGATTTCGTTCCATGAATTTGTTTTTGGAGAATAAAATTCCAGCACAAGAGAATCGTCAGTTTCGGGCGCGTTACCTATTCCCTGTGGCTGGTAATAAAAACTAAAATACAAAGAATCTGATTTAGATAATGCTATAGAATTTGATATTATTGAATCGAGCCTGATAGGATTCGATGTAAGCGAATCGGCAATAAAACCGCTAGAGCCGGCTTCCGGATAAATAGCTCCTGTATCATTAAGCGCATCGAAAGTAGCAACCCCTACTGTTATTGGGAAATATGGGTAAGATGAATTAATAAACACATATTTATTTGCCCAGAGAGTATCATTAGGAAAAACTTCCGTTCCTGAGAAATCATCAAAAAAGGGTAATGTTAGCATATAGCTTTTTGCAGCCTTGTCATTAATTTTGTGTACGCCGGATTTAATTGCGGGATTGGTATATAAACCGGTAACAATTTCCTGGCTGAAAGTTAATGCGGGAAGTGCCGCTAAGAAAACCAGAAGCAGGATTTTATTCTTCATCTTCAATAGTATCATTTTTATGTTTTTTTAGAAACGTTTTAAAATCAAATTTTTTATCGGATTTGTAAAATATATCAACTGAGCTTCCCAGGCTAATTGTGCCTTTTTTTGAATATTCGGGATTTTGCTTATAAACCCTGGCATCAGAGGTGTCGGAACCGCCGTCAAAATTTTCTTCGCCTACATTAAGAGAATATTCTGTTATCAGTTTAATTGCCTCATTACGTGTTTTACCTAGAAGGAAAGGGATATTGGCTTTTTCATTTTTTTCTCCTCTGCCCAAAACAAGATCAATAGACGATCTCTTTTCTATCATAGTGCCGGGTTCAATGATCTTTCCTTTGTATTTTTGTTTAAGTACGGCGTTTTTTGCAATATCAGGAATATACTCAAGTCTGCCGACTTTAAGCCCGTATGTTTCTAAAACGGCAATGGTCTGGCGCAGCGTAAGGTCTTTAAGGTCGGGCATAGTAGTGCGTTCAGGCAGTTTTGCTATAACAGAAATATATATTTTTCTTCCGCTTTTTACCTTAGAATTAGGATACGGATCCTGGCTTATAACAGTGCCTACCTTTCCGCTAGAGCCATAAACAGAATCTATGATCTCATATTCAAGGTGCTTTTCGCTTAAATAATTATCCAATTCTTCTATCTTCAAACCCGTAAGGTCTGGAACAGTGATCTCTTGTCCGTGGTTTGTAAAAAAACTTAAAAATAGGGTTGCGATCCAGACAACTATTACAGTTACTATAATTGACAATCCCAGCTGGATGAAAAATAGTCTGCTTTTTAAAAACTTACGAAAACTCATTCAGTTTGATTTTACTGTATAGAATCAAATAATTAAATAAACAATAAAAGAAAAAATATATTGTAATCAGGCAAAGATAAAAATTTCTAATGGTCCCAAAAGTCGCAAACAAATGTACGGAATTATTTTTATGACATCGCGTGCTGAAACGCACGATAGTAAAGAGTAATAATTTTAGACGAGGTGTCTTTTTGTAGAAACTGAACACACCGCCCCCTTTCCCCAAGCAGGAGTTTAAAGGTATTTCCAATAAATTTCGATTTTAAATTTGCAGCATACAATACTCTTGTGCAGAAAATATTTTGAGTATTTTTTTGCGGGTGTGTTTTATGAAAGTTGTTGCTACCGTGATGTAATGAAAACAAACCGCTTTTACACGCATGGTGAGGGTTATAGCTTTTGTTTTGTTTTTTACGAGTACGGTTTTTACCCACTCGAACAAGGTGGCGCACATAGCCATCAGATACATATACACCGTGTTTGTTGATAAATCGGGGAAAGGCAGATGGTGTAGATTAAAATCGTTGAGCATATATCGATTTGAGTTTTCTGCATCGCCACGCTGATTATAAAATTCTATCACTTCTTTTTCTGTTACCTCATAATTATTGGTGATAATGCCCTGATAAGTATAAGCGCTACCTGAAAGCAAATCCATTTGCCCATCTGCCCTTTTTTTGCGAGTTACTACAATACGGTATTGCTTGTCGCCATCAAACGGTTCGTATAAGATACTCGCTACTTCTTTTTTCTCATAGTTGATTTCAACACTCTGCCAATTATTGATTTGTCCGCAATATTCACGGATGTCTTCAAAATCCATCATCCTGATATAAAAGTATTGGGTGCTTTTTTCTGCCAGTTCAATCACTTCTTTTTGATAGGAAGCGGCATCTGCTCTAAAGTGTTTTATTTTTATGTGGTGCTTATTTAAGTTATCAAAGCATCTTTGAAGGATTTCTTTTTGTTCGTATCGTGCCGGTGTATTGCCATTGCGATTTTCTATGTGTACAGGTATGCGTCCAATAAATGCAATACCCGGTTGGTAGCCTTTGCTGTGTTTATATGTGTACTGCGCATCTTGTTTGTCGTTTTCAATAATCACATTGTCATAATCTAAAGTATGTCCTTTTTGTTCTGCATTTAATTGATTTGTTTCAACGGCAAGCGCTACAAGGGTTTCATTCATCTTGTTATTGTAATTCAATTGATGAATAACTCCTTCATCTGTTTTCTTTACAATGTTTGGTCTTTTCAACTCCTGACAAACATACTCAACAGTATCGGGAGATGGGATTTTGTTGAAAACCTGCTTCGAATATTTTTCTTTTAACACTTCTAAGTCGGCAATAAAACTGCCTTGTGTAAGGGTATTGCCAAAGAGTGAATACACAATGTCTGAATAAGAATATTGTGCCACTATACTGCGAAAGCCTATCTGATTATCAATGAATTTATCAAGTCCCATGCGGTTCATAGCTTGATAGATAAAATTTAATCCGCCATAAGGCGTGATGTTTTTAAGGGAATGTGTAATTTTGTCCATTGGGTTTCTTATTGAGAGTTTGAAAACCCAAATTTCACCTTTTGGGTGATATAAAAGACATCCTAAAGCTCTGTTTTATCAACATCTTTAGGTGTCTTTATTAACTTGTTTGCGACTTTTGGG
>CAINEZ010000131.1 GCA_903847905.1 uncultured Bacteroidota bacterium | reverse complement strand
TAAAATATTTAAAAATAATAATCATTATCGTGATTACACGCAAAGTATTAAATCCGATGAAGATCAAATTTGTAAACTAATTCCAGATGAAATTACAAAAAATATTTTACAATTAATAAAACAAAATAATTCGAGAATATATAAAGATCAATTATATGGCTTGAAAAAACTTTGCAATAAATATCCTCATCAAATAATAGTAGATGTTTTTAAATTGTTAGACCCCGGTAAACGGCCTTTAAGAGTAAGTTTAATAGAAGAATATATAAAAAGCTTAATTAATAATTCTAAGCATAAAGAGGAAGAATTTTGTTGTAAATCCATATCTATAGAAAAATATAATTTATTAGAGTGTAAAGACTTGATAACATGTCAACATAAACTCAATAATTATGATTTTTCCGTAAAAGGCGGTAAATTATGACAACTTACGATTTAGTAACAAATAAATATAAAATTCTTGGGTTTAATAATATAGCGAAAACATTAAATGAAATGGTTGATATTGGTGAGAAACAGGAATTATCGTTTCTTCAATTTGCAAGTCTTTTAGCAGATAAAGAAATAAATACAAGAAATGAAAATGCAAGAAAATTATATTTAAAGAAAGCTAGATTCCCATTTGTAAAAACACTGGAAGAATTTAATTTTTCTCATCAAACAACAATAAGCAAAAAGCAAATCAATAGTTTGCTGGATTTTAACTGGCTAGATAATCATGAAAATATAGTTTTTTATGGCCCTTCTGGAATAGGGAAAAGCCATTTAGCAATTAGTATAGGCGTAAAAGCTATCAAGTTAGGTTATAAAGTTATATTTTTTAATTCTCAAGAACTATTAGAATACTTGGGGCTGGCTCTAGCTCAAAACAGTTTAAAAGAAAAAATAAAGCAATTAACAAAATATGATTTATTAATATGTGATGAATTAGGCTATTTCCCTTGGGATAAAAGAAGCGTTTTTAATTTTTTTCAGTTAATAAACTCATTTTATGAGCACAGATCAATAATAATAACAGCAAATAGGTCATTTCCAGAGTGGGGAGAATTTTTTGCAGATGAAACATCAGCAACGGCAATAATAGATAGAATAATTCATCACTGCCATATATTTCCAATGAATGGTGATAGTTATAGATTAAAAAAACAATTAGAAAAACAACAACAAGAAAATATTTATTTACAAAAGGAGGTGAATAATTAATTTAAATTAACAAAATTTTTTCAATAATCCTATGATTATTGAAGCACAGGGGGCAGGGTCTCTACTACATACAGGGGAGATTATATTGATATTCTTTTTAAAATAAGTGAGGAATATTATTTGCCGAAATCTGAGGAATTTTATTTGCCCTTGACAGTCGTAATCAAGATGAACGTGGGGTAGCCTCGTGAAAGCGGAAAATTCCTATGGCCGAGCTCGGTCCCGTGGAGCGAAGGCAATATTTTCTGACCTAAACTAGCTAATCAGTCAGGAAGCATAGGCGGGGTGTAAGCGGCGACACGGATG
>CAINEZ010000130.1 GCA_903847905.1 uncultured Bacteroidota bacterium | reverse complement strand
GTTTTTTTCTTCTGTCTAAAAGCACTAATGTTTTTATGTTTAAAATGTCTGTCTTATTGCTTCTATAATTCACTCCAATAAAAAGTCTCTATGATTTCATCTTTTTCTTGGTATTTGTATATGCCGTCCATATCGTCTGTAATGAAATAACCTAATAAAGTCGAGTGTACAATTTTTACTTTGTCATTAATAATTTTGTCTATTAAACTTATTGCAACTTGTAGTTCTTCGTCAGGTGTATTTGTTCCAAATTGACTCATGTGCATATGCCAATCAAATTTAGTGTCATAGGCAAACCCAATTGTAATTTCATTGTTTTGTGTTGAAACCCTGAATATGAGTTTTCCTAAATTGCTTTTATAATCAATATCGACAATGTCATTGGGTATAAATACACCTGAGCGTCCAAATTGTGGAAACCGTTCAATTATTTTTGATATTATATTTTCGCTAAATTCTTTCTGTTCCATGTGAAAATCTTTTTTCTAAACATGACGCATAACGTAAAGAATATTTCTTCTAGTGTGTCGTTATTTATATTTCGACACATTGAAGAAATATTCTAGTTATCAAGAGTTCAATTTTTTAATTCTTTTTATTCTCTTTCTTCTTTCTATTAAAAAATTGACGTAGTTCAAAGTTCAACACCACTGCTTCAAAGCCCTAGTTATAAATGATTAATTATTGCTACAATCTTTTGATTGTTGTCTTTTGTTAATCATGTCAGGATTGAAAATTTATTTAGTTCTTTGCAACCCCACAATCCATGTGGGTTATCCTCTCCTTCACAGCTTTACAAAGTCGCAGAAATTTGTTTATCTCAAATTTTTCCTTTAACTTTGCCAAGTCTTAGTAACGTTGCTACGTTTAAAAGAGCTATCTTTTACCGGTATCACCGCATAAGACTTGAGCACAAAATCTTGCCGATTTTGTTTTAAAGCTGTTCCTCTTCAATTAACCCACATTCCTTTCAAAGAACTACCTTTTCAAATGCCTTGTCAATCCTGTATAACTGTAGCTTTATCAAGCCGTTGAATCTTTGAATTCTTGTATAGTCGGGTCACGCAGGGGAGTTTCACCCCTGCGTTCCCACGGAACCGTACGTGAACCTCTCGATTCATACGGCTCTTCTTGTTCAATCACAAATTTACACATTTTATGGATGTACCAATGCCCAATGCGGAAATAAATCTGGTTGCTCTTTCCATTTCGTGTGCAACCATAAAAACGCTTTGTGCTTGTATAACCCTTTCTCCCATTTAACCCACTTACGAAGCTTTGCATTCAAATCCATCCATAGTTTATTTGTTGCCCATGGGGCAAACTTACAGTAGTAGTTTATCACCCCTCTCAATAATGGTCGCAGTTCATGAGCAATGTATTCAATGGGTTTACGCCATTTGTGTATCCGCATATCACGAATTTTCTTAGAAACACTTTTCATTGATTGCTCGCTTATGCCCGGTACTATCATTACTTTGAACCCAACTTTCGTTTTCGTCCATCTTGGTTTAAAGGTGTAACCTAAGAAATCATACTTTCGAGGATATTTGTTCGTCGTAATACCTCTCAGGTTTACTACTTTTGTTTTAACCGGATGCATTTGCAGTTTGCATGCTTCAAACCTCTTTGCTACTTCTATAAGTAAGTACTGTGATTGTTTCTCCGTTTTGCAATGTATTACTATATCGTCTGCGTATCTCTCAAATGGTTTTTCAGGGTGTTCTCT
>CAINEZ010000129.1 GCA_903847905.1 uncultured Bacteroidota bacterium | reverse complement strand
TGTGTAATTTTGTCCATTGGGTTTCTTATTGAGAGTTTGAAAACCCAAATTTCACCTTTTGGGTGATATAAAAGACATCCTAAAGCTCTGTTTTATCAACATCTTTAGGTGTCTTTATTAACTTGTTTGCGACTTTTGGGGAAATAATTTATTAACAATTAAGGTTATCGTATAGACCATAGTCAAGTTAAGTGCATATAAACCCAACAGCACTACGTCAAGCACATGCTGCAAACCACACATGCCCAACCAGACCAATGTTTGCGGCATAAGCTTGCCATTTCCCACGCTTTTCCGACAGTGACTAAGAAAAGAACAAATAAAATCCCTTCCTTTCTGTAAAAATTTAAACGCCAACACACCTTCCACCCCAGACAAAAACTCTTTGACAGTTGACAGCGAAACTCAATAATGACAGTGCTTCCAGGACACATCGGACACCCCGCCAGTGCATAACAGGCATCTGCTTTCAGTGGCGAGAAAGTGCATTTTGATAAGTCATTGCTTCTTTTTATCTTTGTACTTTCTGACTTGAGAGTGCTTTAAATCGCCACCGAAAAGCAGCTGCCGAATCGTTACCAGCAAGGCAATGTTAAGAAAAAAAAGAGTAATTAAAACTTCATTTTGACACTTGACTATTACGAGTGACTTCCAACTTTAAAGCATTTTTATTTTTGCCACCGCACATTTTACTTTTTTTTCGCCCACGCACATTGGCACAGTGCGCCTCGAAGAAAGAGGACAATAGTTCTTTGACAAGCTTTCAATGAGATGGTGGGCGACCCACCGGAAGCGACTTGCAGGAGTAGCTTTCAAACCACTTTATGGTGCTGTAATCAAAAGTTATGGTGCTGAGCGATAAAGAGCAAGGTTTTGCAGCAAGCAAAATCAGGTACGGTTAAAGGAGATGAACGAAAGTAAACCTCTGATGAAGTGTCGAGACAATGCAACCCGTTGACAAAACTGCTGATTTTGTGCTATTGGCAGGAAGAGTATAGCAGACACCTGTTTACCGGCTATGTGTCAACCGATATTAAGGAGGCATGAACTTTAATCAGGCTCATTGAAGGAACGAGGGAAACCTCCCGATGATGTTAGATTGTCAATACAAGGCTACCGCTTTAGGATTCGCTGGGCAAACAAAGAGAAACGGCACAAGTGAAACAACACGAGGCTAAAATATCGAAGCATTGAGAGGTGACGGACTAAGTAGTAGTAGTGATGATATTCATGGAAACATGAGAGGAGCGAAGGACTTAGGTCATTTAGTATAACAAGTTTTAACAATCCCAAAAGGAGAGGATTAGAATGAGTGAAACAAAACCAATACCTGTAACAAAACAGATGGTATGGGTAGCATACAAAAAGGTGAAAGCCAATAAAGGCTCGGCAGGAGTTGACGGAGAAAGTCTGAAAATATATGAAGAAAGACTTGCCGACAACCTGTATAAAGTCTGGAACAGGCTTTCATCGGGTACATATTTTCCGCCCCCTGTAAAGGAAGTAGAGATACCAAAAGAAGACGGGAAAATCCGAAAACTTGGCATACCTACGGTAGGTGACAGAGTGGCACAAATGGTTATAAAAGATTATCTTGAGCCAAGAATGGAAAGAATCTTCCACGAAAGCAGTTATGGTTATCGTCCAAACCGCAGTGCGCATGATGCATTGGCAAAGGCGAGACGAAATTGCTGGCTGTATAGTTGGGTGGTAGATATTGACATAAAAGGTTTCTTCGATAACATCAGTCATGAAAAGTTACTCCTTGCCATTGACAAGCATGTGAATGAAAAGTGGGTTAAGATGTATATTAAACGCTGGCTTAATGCACCTGTGCAAAAAGAAGGCGGGGAACTGATATACAAAGAAGGTAAAGGGACACCGCAGGGCGGAGTCATAAGCCCTTTGCTTGCCAACTTGTTTCTGCACTATGCTTTTGACCAATGGCTAACAAAGCACTTTTGGGGTGCGAAATTCGAGCGATATGCAGATGATATCATTGTGCATTGCCGCACCAAAGAGCAAGCGGAAAAAGTACTTGAAAAACTTGAAGAACGAATGCAGAGCTGTGGACTGGAATTACACCCTGAAAAGACAAAGATTGTTTACTGCAAAGACCACAAACGAACCGGAAATTATGAACATGTGAAGTTTGACTTTCTGGGGTTTACCTTCAAACCTCGAACTTCAAAGGCGAAGAAGGACGGATATAAGTTTCTGGGATTTGATTTAGCGATTAGTGTAAAAGCGGGGAAACGTATTTTGTCAACCTTACGACAAAGCCACTTTCATAGGTGGACATCAAACACTATTGAAGGTATTGCAGTAGAATTGAACCCCAAATTGCGGGGTTGGTTGAATTATTACGGAAAGTTTCGGAAATCAGCAATGGCATTTATTTTTTATAACTTTCATCGCAGGCTACTCAAATGGATTATGAACAGGTATAAATCACTTAGAAACAATATTGGTAAAGCATATGGTATGCTAATGCGTATTAGAAAAGCAAAACCTACATTGTTTGAACCCTGGAAACAGGGTTTCTTTGCTAAAGGTTTAAAAATGACAAAAGCCGTATGAAGCGAGAGTTTCCCGTACGGTTTTGTGAGAGGCTTGGGCTGAAATGCCCTTGCCTACTCGACTTTGCTTTTGCCCCTTCCCACAAGCCAAAATCATCGGCAAAAGCAAAAGAGCCAATCTTGCCTACCCACATTTTACGTTTAACAATTATTCTATAAAATTAAATTTGATTTTCAGTACTGATCCTTGGAATAATGTACTCATATTCCAAGGGTAGCCTTAATATTAAATCCATAGTCATATTTTCGAACTCCATTTCATCTATTTTCAAAGAAATGTATTCCATAGGAATAGATTCATATTTTATCTCTATCGCAGCAACAATTCCATCTAGCTCAAGAATATCTCTAGTTTTATAGAAATCAGAAAAATCTAATTTGTTCAAAAAATCAGCTGCAATTTCTTGGTGGGTGATTTCTTTATCGTTTTTTTTAAAGATAAATTTATCTATATCATTCAAATCTATTTTATTGGTTTTTAAAGAACAATTAATAGATTCTAATTGATATGTTATTTTCCTTTTCTCTGCTGGTAATATTGAATACCAATCTATTTTATTGCTATCATTACAAAACCCAATTTTATTAATGCTATATGTCGTTGATTTGGGATTTATCTCATCTAGTATAATATGAATTACTTTGTCCAGTTTCATATATTCTTTTACGAAAAATGGATGAATAGCAAAATTGCAACTCGCCGCATTTGTCTCAACACTAGGATAAATTAAGATAGGAAAATAAATTTCACTTCTTTTGTCTTTATGAAAATCAGAATAAATAATGTTATCAGAAATGAATGCAGATATTGGATATTTACTTTTGTCCAATTCTACAAATAATTTACTTAATTTCTTTATAAGGTGAATAATATTCTTTGCGCCATCCTCTCCAATATCTTTTCTAAAACGTAATTCGTTTTTTTCAATATTTGGTATCATTTCTCTCCAAGGATTCTCAGGTGAAAAATTATCAAATACTAATGATGTTACTTGAATTTTGTTGGCAGGTAATTTATCGTAATCAAAGCCCCATTTTGCTAAAAATATTTCATTCCCTTTGTTATACTGGTCTTTGGTTTCTTTTAAAGCAGTTAAAACGGAATCACTCCCATAAAAAACATTTCTTGCTTTCCAATTTGCTCTGCCAAATCCATTATCCATATTCCAAGGGGGGCAACTAAATGTATTTGGATCTGTAATATCATTATCTATTTCAAAATTTTCATAGTTAGGTCTACCTCTGTAAACACTCAAAATCTTAAATAATTCTTTTTCAAAAAATAAAATTGGGATTGGAGAGAATTCAAATAACTCAAAAAAAAGCTTGTGCAAATGTTCATAGCAATTAAGATTTTTATTCTCTTTTATTTTCTCAATTGCATCGTCAATCTCTTGAATTGATTTAATACGATTTATACTTTGTTTATCCCAAGGTATTATTTTTGGAACCTCAGTCATACTACTATAGTTTCAACAAGTTTTATTTAATTATTTGATGCTATTATGGACAATGTTACTTTCTTTATCGAGTTCAAAGATTTTTAATTGTTCTACTCGTTTCCCTGCTAATTTTCCATGATTGTGTTTATCAATATGGTCAATATCAAAATTACAAACAAGAGCTTCAACAACTGTACGCCTATTTTCAATGCTTCCACCATTATGATAAAAATGATCTTTGGTAACAATATTAAAATTGCTCCAGAATTTATTTACCATTTCATTTTCTCTCCAATCGTTATGATGCCATGTAGAAAGAACGAATTTTGCTTTTGTTTCGCTTAATAAATTAAATAAATGTTCTTCATCTTGTTCAGACCAACCGTTATAATAATCAACGTGACGCCCATAATATGGAGGGTCACAATATATAATATCATTCTCTGTTGCAAGAGGGATGACTTCTGCAAATGATTTATTATAAAAAGTCCAGTTAGGTTCAGGTTGTATTATTTGCGAAACTGTTGCAACTTGATTTGTTATTTTAGTAATGTATGCTTGAGCAAATCTTTCTGGCTTTTTGCAAAATGGAATATTCCAATTTCCTTTACTTCCAAAACGCATCATTCCATTAAAGCCAGCACGAGAAAGAAAAATAAAATCATAAGGTGAAAATTCTCCACTATTGAAACGTGCCCGAACTTGTAAATAATGTTCATATCCATTATTGCCAGCTTTGCTTAAAAGTTCACCTTCTTGTTCGAGGTATAGTTTCATCAAAGGTGCAGTGATTTTATTTTGCTGCATTCCTTTGTAGAAATTGATTATATGAGGATTTGAATCGTTTAGAATTGCCTTTTTGTAACCTGAATTAAAAGCAACAACACCTGTTCCTAAAAACGGTTCTATCCATTTGCCATCTACTTTAGGTGCAAGCTCCATAATCCAAGGAACTAACTTTGTTTTTATGCCTTGACTTTTTATTGGTGGAACTATTACTCTCATTTCATTTTCTTTTTAGAGGTTCTTGCAACTATCTTTTCCCATAGGTCTGTTTTGCCTTTAAATTCCAAGAAATCTTTGAGAGTTGTTATTTTTACTGGTTTACCGTTTCTAATCAATGTAGCGGAACCGTGATTAATCCAATACTCATCAAACCATTCTTCACCTAATTGACTGAAAATCCCATTTTCATTTTTGAGGTCGGCAATGTCGAATATTGAACCAATGTTTGCAGTATTTCCAGAACCTTGTTTGTCACTTGCAATTTTCCATTTTTCAGCAGCAAAAAAGTCAAAGTCCTTTATTACCGATGTAATAGATTTTAGGTTTTTTACAGTAGTAACTTCACGTTCGCCAACTTTTTTGTTTGGATTCTCATATTCTTCTTGAAGTTCTTGAACTTGATAAATCTCTGTTTCGGAAAGGTCTTCGCTTAGATCAGTTCTTGTATAAATCACACCTAAACAATAATGTCCCGTATATTGATTGTAAGGGAATTGAATATTCTTGTCCTTATCCCTTTCTTTAAAGTAACCACCATGACTACCTAAAGTAAAACCTGCGGTTTTATCATTTCGCCTAAAAGTTGTTTTAATGTCAACTGCAAATTTTACTTCTTCATCCTTTTTGTGAATAAAAGTTAGGTCAGGATACCAATTTTGTTTTTCAGCAAGAATAATCTTATAACCTATGCTGTCGGCAAACTGCAAGATTTGAGGGAAAATATGTATTTCAAGAATTTTAGAAACTATTTTCGTGTCAGAGGATATGGTATAAATGTTTTTGTAAACATCTATAAAACCCTTTATAGACCAGTCTCCATTATCTGTAGAAACATATTTTTCGAGCTTGTCCGCAAATTTGTCAAGTTCATTTTTAAAGTTTGATTTGTATTCTTTTTTGTCTTGCAGATTCATATCGCAAATGTAATTAAAAAAGTTATAAGTTTTCCAAATGCAATATTCTCTAATACCAGCTTAATGATTGTACCCGAAAGTTAGATTGGACACTTCGAAACCATAGTCGGGTACTCCGCTAACTGATTTTGGTTATTTTAAACCGAGAAAACGCCAGCCGCACAATGTAAAGCACATTTGCAGCTTAATTTCAAAGGCAAATAGGTTTGCAGCTGCAAATAATCTTTCCATTTTCCCGACGAAAATTTCGTTATAAAATAAAAAAAGTAAAATTTTCCTTCCATTAAAGAAAAATAAAAATACTCCTCACACCAGCCTGACAGACAAAGCACTCTTTGCAGATAGAAGACTTCTTACTTGATTTCTTTCACTTCGACACGAAAGAGATTGCCCAGCAGGTAACTTGTAGCTGCTTTAATGCCGTGGTTTAGTGGTTGACGGAAACTTTTTTGTATATTTGTATCGCAATTACGTGTGACTCGAACGTGCTTTTAATCACGGCACTTAAAGCAGCTACTTATCGTTATGCATAATTTATGAAAAAGAAAAAATACATATTACAACTACTGACTATTTCGATTCTTTTATCTTCTTGCATTAGACTTTTCCATCGAGATTCAAAAGAAATTATTCACGACAGCAAAGTAATTGAAAAATCTATTAAAGATACTAATGACAAGACAACGAATTTGTTTCATGGAGACATTATAGACATTGAGACTAATGAAAAAATACCTATTGTGCAAATTGAGTTATCAAAACTTTCAAATAAATATCATACCCTTACAGACTCAATAGGAGAATTTCAATTTAAAAATTTAACATCAGGTTGCTATCAAGTTCGATTTTTTTATGTCGGATACAAGACACTTACCATAGACAGTTTAGTTATTGAAAATGGTAAAGATATTAAAGTGCGCATTGGATTAAAGAGTGACAGAATTTTACTATATGATTAAAATAAACTATGCATAACTTAGCATTGCTTCAATGGCTCGTGGTTGACGGTGCAGCTATGTGTAGTTAATAAATATTATTTTGGCGGACACGTCCGACTCCGTCTGACTTGTCCGCCAATGTAAGCAATGCTGGTTGTTATGTGTCATGCAAATACTAAAATATGAGAAATCTTTTCATTATTTTTCTAATTATTTCAGGACAGTGCTTCGGACAGACTTCAATTAGTTTTGTTGACACAAATGCGACCTGGAATGTTGCAAAATCATTTCCACACGGTAATATCCAAAATCCAAATTTTGTCGAGACGCTGACAACAGTTTATGGATTCGATGGTGACACTTTAATTGGTGCTAATTTATGGAACAAAATATATTC
>CAINEZ010000128.1 GCA_903847905.1 uncultured Bacteroidota bacterium | reverse complement strand
CTTGCCTGTTTAAATATTGTAGATAAGATACTCATATTATACCTTCAAGTATTAATTATATCATTTGCTTTCTGACGGTTGTAAAAAATCACCGTCAATAATTAAAAGTTTCACACCATTTTCTGAGATTGACCTGTGTGAGCTTAATCCATCTGAAACAACATAAGTATCACCTTTTATAGAGTGAAATATTCTGCCATCTAGTAATTCCGATACAAATTCACCATCCAGGCAATGGACGATATGCCCTTTTTGGCACCAATGATCAGCAAGATAGCCTTTGGTATATTCAACTATTCGCACTCTCAATCCGGGGTACTGAACCGTTTGCCAAAAGGCTGATCCGGTCTCACCTTTATATTCAACCTTTGGAACACTTAACCAATCAATCGATTGAAAAGGGATAGCACTATTTTCATTCATATATTTTCCTCTGTACTCTTATTATTTATTCCAAATTATGCAATAAGATCGTAAATAGTTATTTTCTTTGAAATAATACAAATCTTAGGAATTGTCAGTCTGAGAGCGGTAACAAAAAATTTGTATTGATTGAAAGAGATGAACTATTATTTTTAAGAAATGATTCAAGCAGTTATGACTGTCGCCAGAATGGTGCTTAAATGCCCGAGTCTGAGAAAAGTTCTGAAGTTAGAATATTAAAGAATGGTGAATCTTGCGAAGAGATATCCCGTTTAGCAGTAATAAAGCTAAAAGACTTCAGGCTTGAGTCAAAATAATAAAAATAATTCAGAGGTAGCAGATGGAAAAGACAATAAGGAAAACGGCAGGTATAGATATAGGCAGCGAAAAAATATTTATATCTATCGAAGGAGAAAAAGAGGTAAAAAACTTTGATACCTACACCGGATCTTATAAGCAAGCAATAGACTACATGTTGAATAATGGGGTTACAACAGTAGCGATGGAATCGACAGGAGTATATTGGGTAGTTTTATATGAGATGATCCAAAAAGCTGGGATAGAAGGATATCTAGTAAATGCATCTCATATAAAGCATGTTCCGGGAAGGAAATCAGATGTTCAAGATTGTCAATGGATATGTCAGTTACACAAAAACGGTTTATTAAGAGCATCGTATATACCAGAAAACGAGATCAAGAAATTACGTAGTTATGTTAGGCAGAGAGAAGAATTAATAGGTATGGGGGCACAGCATATAAATCACATGCAAAAAGCATTAGATTTAATGAATATAAAAGTTCACAATGTGATATCTCAGGTCACAGGAGTATCGGGTCTTGCAATGATAAAAGCAATAATTGCAGGAGAAAGAAATCCCGATACATTGGTTGAGATGTGTAATATACAGATAAAAAAGCATAAACGAGAAGAAGTAATAAAATCGTTAGAAGGGACATATAGCGAAGAAAATATATTTTTATTAAAACAATCATTAGAGTGCTGGGAATTTTATAATAAGAAAATATCAGATTGTGATAAACAAATAGAAGCTTTGCTAACCAAAATGAGTAATGATAAAGAAACGGATATAAAGGCTGATATAATAAAACCCATAAGACATCATAAACCTGAAATCGAAGGGTTGCATGAGATGCTCATGAAAATAACGGGTGGAAAAAATCCTACTTCAATCATAGGCGTAACAGACATGACAATATTGAGAGTGATAGCAGAGATAGGTCCTGATTTAAGTAAATGGGAAAATGCTAAACATTTTACAGCTTGGCTTGGGTTGGCGCCAAACAAAAATCAATCCGGCAAATTTAATAAAAAATCACATTTTAAAATACATACTCATGCAGGACAATATTTTAGGACTATTGCAATGTCCGTTGCAAAAAGTAAAAGATCAGCATTGAGTTCATTTTATCGACGAGTCAAATCAAGATCGGGACCAAAAATAGCTATGAAGGCTTTAGCAAGGAAAATTGCAGAAATGTTTTATAATGTCATGACTAAAGGAATGGAATATATTGAGCAAGGTATTAAGAAGTATGAAGAAGACTATAAAAAGACCTTCATTAAAAAACTGCATAAACAGGCGACGCTTATGGGATACAAGTTGGTAACACAAGGATAGTTCATTAGCAGTAGCCTTAATGCTTTAATTAACTCGCCGCGGCGAGGCATTAAGGCATATCGAAGACTGCGGGATTTAGCCTTATTGCATAATTTGGGTTAAATGAGACAATATTGACTCATCAAGTTGAGAAATCAACCAATAAATATTACATAAAGGAAAATAGATTAAACTGGATAGATTATATTGAAACCAGAAATTTGTAATAACACAGGATTAAGTATAATCTTATTTTTATACATACTTCATTTCGGGTAATAAATTTATTAGATATTTAGGCATACTTTGAATCCTAAATATGATAGGGTAGTAGAAATGTTTTACTGATAAGGATAACTTATAAATTATCATTATTCCTACTTGACATAATATATCTT
>CAINEZ010000127.1 GCA_903847905.1 uncultured Bacteroidota bacterium | reverse complement strand
TCAATTTTAATACGGGCATAAAAACCAAATGTACTTAACTATAACATAAAAAAAGCCCTAAAAACCCGATTTTACTAATAATACAAGCAATTTTATAAAAAGCCCTTTTTAAAACGAATTGTTTCATTTGCTTTAATTCCTCTTTAATTTATTGCCCCATTAGATAGCTTTATTTTGCTTCCGGTTTAATTAATACTTGATTATGGCTTAATACTACGCAAATGTAGAGAAAAAGCCGTATAAACCAAATTTTACAACCTGCATTTTTTATCTTTTTAAATACCTTTTAAATTTTTGTGATTTGAAGGAAAAAAACGAATGGACGGAGTAATGGACGGAGTAATGGACGGAGAATTTTAACAAATAAAACATGCGATAAGCATATACTTAATACCTAAAAGAGTGCAAAAACGAAGCAAAAAAGCGACATACAGGGGTACTTAATACCCATAGAATAATAATAAAACGCAAATAAATTATAAATCAACTTATTAAATAATAGTTAGTTATATAAAATAAAGGTGTGAAAAGCGTGTGTGTGGCTACTTTTTACTATAAATGATATGTAAATTTGTTATGAAACTTTCTTTTTGGGGGAATTTCCGAGGCAATCTTTTAATTTATCTTCGAGATGAGAAACGTTTTTCTTTAATTGTTCAATAAGTTCATTTTGCACCTTGATTACTTTATCTTTCTCCTTGCAAAGCTGACAATCTTTTATTAATTCGATCGGATTAGTACATGCTTTAGTCTTTAACATTTCACCTTTACCTGTTATAAGCCATTCGCTATTTATACTATCAAATGTTTGTAATATCTTTTCAAGTACATCATAACTTGGCTTATTCTGCCTTCCGCCAACAATATTACCAATAGTAACATTATTGTCTATTCCAATCTTTTTAGAAAAAGAATTCCTATTTAATCCTAAATAATCAATTACTTGTAAAATCCTATTATTTATATTGCTCATTATAAGATAAATAAAAAATATTATCATTTGCTTGCATAATACAATTATTTGATAGTATATTTGCAAAGAAATATTTACAAATGTATGAATAAAAAAATGTGCAAAACAAATTTAGGCGAAAAATTAAAAGCAGGAGAATTAACATTAATTGCTGAAATAACAGGCTATGCTTTAAGTACAGTGTCTTTACAATTACATGGAAAAAGAACATTGAAAGATAAAGTTGCTAAAGCTGCATGGAAGGTAATAAAGAATCGTGAACGACTTTTTAAAAATAATTAACCACTAAATCTAAAAATTATGAAAAAACCCCCAACAATTGAAGACAAAAGAAACCTTCTTGCTGAAAAAATTCGCAGCAAAATGAAAGAAATAGAACCCTTATTAAAAGAGGCAACTAAGTTAAACCTTTTAGTTGAAATTAGTTGCACCTCAGAACCCTTACTCAAAAGTTGTTTTGTGGAAATCAATCGAATTATTGAATATCCTTTAAAACCTTAATTGATTCTATTTTAAGTGTGTGAATAACATCTTTAAAAGTAGTCATTTTAGATGCTCTTTCATTACAAATTAATAGCTCTTTGTAAATGACAACCTGATTAGCCAGGATTTGATTTAATGTGTTTTTAAGTTCTTTTTCCATAATGCTTATAATTTAAAGTTTAGTCGCTGCGAATATAAGCAATTATCCCGATAGGCAAGCCCCGGTGTTCGAGCCACCGGCGGGAACAATAAAAAAAATAGCATGCCTGAATTGTTTAATAGTATAGTATGCGTGAGTAAGCCCGAATTAACGGACGGAGAAAGTCCGATTATAAATAATGATGCATGCGCTTTTTATATAAAAACACATAAACATGTACGAGTTCGTAAAGGAGGAGGAAATGAAAGACCTGCTTTATTGAGTTGGGATTTGCTTAGGGCTGATCTAAAGAAAAAGTACATTGAAAAATATAAAGTGGATCCTAAAGAAATTGCCAAGCCTTTTACCTTCATCTCTCAAATTGCTACAGATTATAAAGCCGTTGAATTTTTTGCCACTTTTAAATTACCCGACGGTAGAAATTTTAAACCCGAAAAACAACAGGAATACGTAGCAAATGCGAATGTGCTTAATACACTTTTACACATATCTAACAATAGAAAAGCTCTACGCAAAGCATTAGGTGGGAAAACAACAGGAATATATAAGGAACTGGCTGAAAGAATTGCTGAAGTTAAGGCAGAATTAGCGCATACTTTACCACTTAATCCTATTCGATTAAAAGAAAAGGTTAAGAAGTATGCAGAAATAGGCTATTTAAGCATTATTCCTGATAAATATATGAATAATAATGCTGCTAAAGTTGTGGAAACTGAACAACAGGCAGCTCTTCGCCAACTCTTTCGTAAACACAACAACCTTGATAATGCTCAGATTCAAATGCTATACAATATAATAGCTGAAAATCTGCAATGGGATAAAATTACAGCCGCCACTATAGCCAATTACCGAACTAAATGGGAAATGGAGACATACTCCGGGCGCAAAGGTGAAAATTCATTTGATAATACAAAGGCAATGCTTGTTAAACGCTCCGCCCCTTCATATCCACTATACTACTGGACATCTGACGGCTGGGATGCTGAACTTTTATATCAAAAGACTGAGATTGATAAGAACGGCAATTCAAAAACCACTTATCATAACAGAATGACAGTTGTTGTGGTGTTGGATCCGTGCGTCAAATACCCGATCGGTTATTCAATTGGAACGCATGAGACACCGGAACTCATAAAAGAAGCATTCAGGAACGCTGTAACGCATACAAAAGAGTTATTTGGAGATTATTATAAAGTCCTGCAATTACAGACTGATAACTACGGTAAAAAGGCATTACAGTCAATATATGATGTGTTAAGCGAAAAGTACACTCCTGCACGTGTACACAACGCAAAAGCAAAGGTTATTGAACCTTATTTCAATCATATCAATAAAAAATATTGTCAATTGATGCCTAACTGGAGCGGTTTTGGTATTACTTCAGGAAGTGAAAAACAGCCAAATACAGAATATCTGAATAAAATAAGGCATTCATTCCCCGATGAGTTTGGTGTTAGACATCAGATCACACAGATAATAGAAGCTGAAAGATTACTGAATAAAGAGAAATACATCGCTTTATTTAAAGAAATGCCTATTGAAGATAAGAAACCTATTGATATTGCCGACTTCTTGTATTTGTGTGGCGAAAAAACAGGATATACCAACCAATTAAGTGCATCAGGATTGGTTGTTACCATTGATGGTAAAAAACACGATTACGATTGCTTTGATATACAATTCCGTCAGCTTGCACATATTGACTGGACGGTAAAATATAACCCCGAAGATACTTCACAGGTACTGGCTATGTCTGAAGATGGTCACAGGTTTTTATTACAGGACAAATATGTACAACCAATGGCATTGCGTGAACGCAAAGAGGGCGACGGCGCTGAATTAGCTAAAATTAACCAATTCAATAAAGCTATTAAAGCAGAGATTACTGAGGGAATGGCAGAAGATTATCGCACTGTTGAGCAATTGTTTATTAATAACCCAAAACTTGAAGGTACACTTTCAAAGATGGTACTTGTTGACAGTAACGGTCAGCATAAAGATAATAAATCGGCTGCAAGGCTTAACGGCGCACGCAAGCAGCTTGCAAAACAAAATCGCAAAGAGGAAGTGCAAGTTCAGCGCAACTGGTCGCAGGAGCAAGAGGCATACCTTAAAGAGAAAGTAGATATTTCTAATTATATAAATCAATAATAATAATAATAACTAATAATACAAATTATGAAATCAGAATTAAAAACTAAAATCATTGAAGCCCTTGAGAACTACATGAGGTTTCACAGCATCTCGGCAAACGAGATTGCAAAACGATCGGGCGTTAATGCCGGGTATTTAAGCGCTATGCGAGCCGGTAAACTTACCGTGAAGGCAGGCGATAAAGAAGTGGACATAGCAAATAAGTATTATGAATCTATTGCAAAAGCAATAGGCTATCAGTTGCAAAAAAATTACTGGCAGACTGTAACAACTCCGCAAATGCTGCGAATTTTAGCAACTCTTGAAGATGCTAAAAAATACGGTTATACAAATGTGATCATAGGTGAAACCGGAAGTGGAAAATCTTATGTAGCCGATATGTTCGCTCAACGCTTTCCTCTCGATTGCTTCAAAGTAACAGTAAGCAGTCAGGATAACATCGGCGACCTTCTCGAAAAGGTTTGCGAGAAAATTCACATCGCCACTGAAAAAAGCAAAAGCAAAACATTACGCGCCATAGCCCGAAAGATGCAACTGCTAAAAGCAGACGGCAACGCACCAATGTTGATGTTTGATGAAGCTGAGTATATGCGTCAACCTGCATTATGCAATATGAAAGAGTTATACGACAATCTTAACGGTATTTGTTCAATAGTTTTACTTGGCACTGATCAGTTGACCAGGCATATTGATAAAATGCGTAAGAAAAACCGTGACGGAATCCCTCAATTATACCGTAGAATAAGGTTTGGAATACAAATACTCCCAACTATTGACAGAACGTTTAAACAGTTTTTAAACGATGTTTTAAACGATAAAAATTTAGTTCAATTCCTTCGCTCCAATTGCGATAATTACGGCGAATTACATGACGTGCTTGTTCCTGCATTGCGTGAAGCTGATCGCACCGGGCAGCCACTCACAGAAAATTTAATCCGCACCATGTTGAACATGCCAAATTTATAATATATGGCGCGCGCATACTCAGTAGATGACATATTAAAGAAAAAGTATAAGCTTATTCAATGGGATGGTGAGTGGTATGATGCGTTTGGTTTTGTTGCGACTGTTGGTATTTGGTTTATATGGGGCAATTCGGGAAATGGTAAAACATCCTTTATCATTCAACTGATGAAGGTTCTTGCCCGCTACTTTAAAATTGTTTTTGTTTCATTAGAGGAAGGCAGTGATCACACGGTGCAAAAATCTTATGAAGTACATGGAATGAAGGAATCTCGCAAACGCCTTATATTGATTGAGGATGAAACGATAGAGGAAATTGAAGCCCGTATGGATAAAGCGAAATCGCCGCATGTATGGATAATTGACAGTTTCCAGTATTTAGGAATGAACTATAAACAATACAGGGAATTCAAATGCAGGCACAGGAACAAATTAATAATATTCATCTCTCATGCCGATGGTAAGCAGCCTATGGGACGCAGCGCAAAGAGCGTGATGTTCGATGCCACATTAAAAGTGTTCGTGGAAGGTTACCTGGCAACTTCAAAAGGCAGGTACATTGGCGATAATGGCGGCAAATTCACGATATGGAATAAAGGCGCAAAGGATTACTGGGGTGAAGAAAGAGAAAATTAAAAAAGTCATTAGGTAATTAAAACAAAAAATGGAATTGCATTTAGATCCTTTACCGAAAAAACATTGGAAAATTGAATGGACATCTGAGATGATTAAAATTCTTATGGAAAAATTTTCTACATCATATAATAAAGAATTAGCACAAGAACTTGGAGTTTCATGGAGATCGGTTGTCAGAAAAGCAAGAGAACTTAATATCATTAAAGAATCTGAATTCCTTGAAAAAAGAAGAAAAGAAATTAGTGAAATGGCTATAAAGGCACATCCACCACAACCAACAAAAGGACAAAAAGGATGGTCAGTACCTAATTCAGAACATACACAATTTCAAAAGGGAAATATTCCACCTACAAAAACTAATCCTTCACTTATTATTGAAATTCAGAATAAAAGAAAAGCATCATTTAAACGTGATAGAATAAGAATTAAAGCAGGATTAGAACCTTATACAAATTTATATAAACGAGTTTATTCAAAAATTATGAATTAAATAATTCAATAATCATGGAAACAAAAACAATCACATATACATACGACCCAACCGCACGTATGTTCGCAATAACTGTAAATGGAAAACTACGTGGCGGTTTTGTGGGTGCAACATCCGAAAAAAAGTTTTATGAAGCCCTGGAATCAGGCGCTGACATTTCAATATCTAACTATATGAAAAGTGAAGAATATAAAAAAGCCTTAATAAGGCGATTTCACGCGGCATTGGCAGCACGCGGAGTTATGTCGCACAAAGGCGATATTATTTCAGCTTACGGCGTGGGACACACTACAGAACTGTCAATTGACCAGCTCAAGGAATTGCTTGTGAAATACTCCACACAAACCCGTGAGAAACGAGCTGACGATCCCGCACGCATCCGTGCACTCAGGAGCGATCTGCTTACAATCTGTCAGAAGATGGATATATATGCCACCAACGACGACTGGACAAAGGTGAATGATTTCTTTATGAAGCATACAGGCAAGCTTCTTTATGATCTTACAGAAGATGAACTTGTGAAAGCCCGCAAACAGTTTAATTCAATACTGGATTGGCATGCAAAAAAACAAAATGAATTAAATAAATTATCGAAACTAAATTAAAAAGCCATGAGAAAAATTGATAAACCAACAGTGTTCACCGAGCATATAGATATATGCCGCAATTGTCGTGGCTTAGGTTCTATTAAAGATGAAACTCAAAGATATTCACATATTACCTGTGAGGTATGTGATGGAAAAGGACGTGTGCTTGTAAAAAAAGAAATCAGGATAACAATAGAAACAATTTAATTAGAAAGGAAAAATTTATGAGTGTTACAAAAATAAAACAAAAAAACTATCCTGAATTAGAGATAGACACAAGCGAAAAAGATATAGTTCAAATTTTTATGAATACTCCAGGCGATCCACAAGTTGTGCAGATTGAACGGGAGAATTTAATTGCAATTATCAAAATATTACTTGAACAAGAATAATTAATATAAACAATTTAAAATTTAAAAAAATGATACAAAAAACTAAACAACCGGAATGGCAGGATGAGACAGGGAAAATGATTCCTCTGAAATATATCTCTCCTTTGAATCGCCTTAAAGAACGCACTACAGCAAGTCTGCTGATAAACGCTAAAAAGCTTAATGAGAATTTAACTGAATTTAAAACATCGGTTAAAAACCTTTGTAATGATGTTTACGCGAAAGCCCAGGAGGAACTGAAAACGCAAAATATCAGTAAAGGTAATTTTACCTTTTTCAACTTTGACCGCAGCATTAAAATTGAAGTCAGCATAAGCGAGCGCATTGACTTTGACGACCTGACAATACAGGCATGTAAAAGCAAGCTTAATGAATTCCTCTCCAGTACCCTGGACTCGAAACAAAAATTTGTGAAAGAATTAGTAAACGATGCATTCAGCACTGCTAAAGGAAAACTGGATGCAAAAAAAGTTTTGAACTTGGTTAAATACCGTAGCAAAATTAAACACGAATTATTTCAGGAAGCTTTGAACCTGCTGGAAGAAAGCATACGCCGCCCCGACAGTAAAACATACTTCCGTATATGGGAACGCGCTGAAGGCGGAGAATACAATTTAATTGATTTGAATTTTTCATCAATATAAAAAAGGAGAAAAAATGGCACAGTTTACAAAAGAATTTTTTGCCACTATTGGGAATTGGGAGGGCGGTTTCCAATGCGATCCTGATGACTCAGGTAATTATGATTCTAAAAAAAGATTAATAGGTACGAATCGCGGAATTGCAGCACAAACGCTCGAGACTTATTATAAGAGATTTAAAAGAATTGATCTGTCATTAATGAGTATTGAAGCATTTAAGGAGATATTAAAGGCTCTGACATACGCAGATGCCTTTGTTATTGCGAAAAAATTATTCTGGGATGCCATCAATTGTGATGCATTCACAAATCAAAGTGTTGCTGAGATAGTTTTTGATTGGTATTGGGCATCTTATGCTTATGGTATGCAATGGATGCAAGGTTGCTTAAGAACCATTGGCATAAATGTTCAGGTTGATCTTAAACTCACTGTCACTGAAGTTGGTTTAATGAATGCGTATTTAGATCAGGAAGCTTTGTTCAACTTTATTAAAGCAGAAAGATTGAAATATACTGCATGGCTTTGCAAGAAAAATCCTAAGAAAGAGAAATACCATATAGGTTGGGATCGCAGAATACAGAGTTATAAATATAGTGCCTAAAGTTTGGAGTACTTAAAGTTAAAAGTTAATTGTTCATTAAGTTTTGGTTTTACAAAGTTTCCTTGATAGCTCAATTGGTAGAGCGTTGGAGTTTTAATCCAAAGGTTGCAGGTTCGAGTCCTGCTCAGGGAGCAAATGGAAAAAGAGATAAGTTGACAAGGCATAAGGCATAAGTAATCCGATGAATGATGAATTATATAACGAATATAAACGAGTGCTGGAATGGATTGAGGAAGCCGAGCATTACAGGAGGATTAAAGAAATGAAGCCGTTATATGAGATGTCGGATGTTACAAAAGAAATGTGCAAACAGTTAAAAAATAAAAGTAGGCAGTTGGCAGTAAGCAGTAAACAAAAAAAATAAAATGAATATTCGCAGAGATACTATACTACCTGAAGGCATCAATCGTGAAGCATTGTGTAATGTATCGGGTTTGGCTATGATCAGGACGATATTTAAATATCATAATATGCAATGGAAGGATATTGCTGTACGTTGCAGGAAGCGTGAATTAGTAGATGTAAGGCATATTGTGAATTACTTTTTAACGGTAAAAAAAGAATTTTCTCTGCAGTATATTGCAAGCATATTTGAAACGGATCATTGTGTAGTTATAAACTCACGAAAGCAAGTAGAATCGTGGATTACTACGGATAAAAGCTTTAAAGAAAAAATAATTGATATAGCTACTTTAATAATAAATTCAACAAAATGAAAAATGATGATGTACGCGCAGATATACTGAAATACGCTCTTACCAGCACTGTTTGGGTGGGTGAAATATTAATAACATACAACCCTGCAGGATTGCTTGTTAATTTGGATATCAGCAACGCCAGCTTATCAGAGAATCAACATGTATGGTTCTTAAAGAATATGCCCAGGGAACTTGCAGAGCTGCAAAAGCTTGTTAGCACACTTGAAACGCTCACGCTTACACAGGTTGAGATTGAAGTTACATTTGACATGTTTTGGAACAAATACAACGAGAAGCTTCGCAGTAGTAAAAAGAAATCGCTTACAACATGGAGCCGGCTGCCTAAAGCTGAACGCACGAAAGCTTATAATTACATAAATAAATACGAGCAAAGCATTCAGGGCACGGCAAAGAAATACGCGGAGACTTATTTGAATAGTGAAATTTGGAATAACTGATAGCCACTGATTCACAGATTAAATAATAGAAATGAAAATAACGATACCCTTAACCCGGATAGAATGGATGCAACTTACAAGGGAATTATTTAATAGGTCTGAGGCTTGTGCACCCAAACGTATAGGTCACTTGAATTTTAAGGATAGGTATTTACTGGCAATGCGCAATGATCTGCTTAAATGTGTTTATATTAAATTACACAATAAACTTCACAGCCTTAGAGATAACAAGAATAACCTTAATCTTACTGTACCTGAATCTGCGGCGCTTGGGTTGTGGATGCAGGAAATTGATTTTAAATATTACCAGGTATCTTATTTGAGGATCATTGAAATCATTGATAAAAAACTAGCATAAACAACAATTTAAACAATGAAAACTATACCTAAAATTATCATCATTATTCCATGCTGGGAGCGTGCAAATGTGCTTAAAGTAGTAAGTAACCAACTTGAGAATTTCTGTAATGTAAATGCGTACAAAATAGAAACAGTAGTGTTATATGTGATCTCACCTGAAGATACCGAACTTAAAAAACATTTGCGGATTATTAAAAAGGCAAATTACACCAAAGAAATTATATATGCTTCCAATAATTATCTTGGGCAAAAGCTTAACGAAGGCGTTAAATGGGCTGTTCAGCAAGGTTGCGATTATGTTATGAATATGGGTTCTGATGACCTTATACACCCTTCAATTATTGATTTGTATATGCCGTTAATTAAGAAAAAAAATCCTGTGTTTGGTTTGAACAAAATATATTTCTGGGATATTACCGGCAAATCTTTGCATTTTTCTTATTATAACAATCCGCATATAATTGGGGCAGGCAGGATGATCCATTTAAACACTATTAAAAATGTAATTAAACGTTTTGGCAATTTATACGATAATACCATAAACCGTTGCCTTGAC
>CAINEZ010000126.1 GCA_903847905.1 uncultured Bacteroidota bacterium | reverse complement strand
TCTAAATCAATTATATATGAATATTAACATATAATATAGTTAATTAAAAAGTGTGTGCGTGTGGTATAATTGGTTTAAGATTTATATATTATATGCAGATTTGTTATGAAGCTTTCTTTTTTGGGGGATTTTCGAGACAATCTTTAAGTTTATCTTTTAATAATGAGTTATTTTCCTTTAATTGTTGAATAAGGTCCTTTTGTGATTCAATTATTTCTTCATTTTTAGCACATAACATACACTTCTTAATATTTTTAACTAAATTTTCCTGATTAGTATTTTTAAAAGGTTCTATAACCTTTTTATGTTTTAAAAGTTGATTATTAACAAAACCCGTTAATTCTTCATTATTTTCTAAGAAAAATTCATAAGGAATATTAAAATACCTTGCAATGGCTGTTAAGTTATTTAAAGTAGGATTAAACTTCTCAGATTCAATTTGCGAATATTGAGATCTACTTATACCCATTATAACAGCTAATTCATGTTGTGGAATACCCACAATTTGCCTTATTGAATGGAGTTTTCGACCTATTAAACATTCCATTGTTAATAACTTTAGTTAATTTATATTCAAATAAACTTGCATTTAGCAATTTTAATGAACTATCTTTGTGCAGAAATTAGAACACGTCAAAGGTATAATATAAAATATGCAAAAGTCAAAAAAAATAGTAAAAAAAGAAGTTACACCAGAAATGAAAACTCTTGTATATAAATTTTGGAACCTTGTTAATATTAAAAAATTGGCGAATAAATGCAAAATATCAGAGAGGTTAGTTTATGCTGTATATAATAATGAAAGGACTGATAATAGAAATATTATTTACAATGCTTACAAACAAATAACAACTTACATGCAATAATATTCATTAAACCTAAGCAAAATGACAAGTACTTATTCTATAAAAATTAAGAAATTAAGAAAATCAGTAAGATTAACACAAGAGAAATTTGCAAAGAGTATTGGTATTAGTAGAGCAACAATTGGACAAATTGAACAGGGTAGGCAAAATCCAACATTAATTAATCTACAATTAATAATTGATAATTATAAAAAAGCATTAGGCGTTAAAACAAATGAAAGTAGCATCAATAGCGAGCTACCATAGCTAAAGATGCTCAGGAGCCGAACCCTTCGGGGGGAGGCTTCTTTTTTTATATAAATATATGGAATATTACAAGAACATATTAGCAATAACACACGGCGAATTAGTACCTGAAATAATATCGGAACGCAATTATTATAGCTATTGTGAGCGTAATAAAATGGAAAGGATTCGCAGAGCAACAACCAACACTCCTGCGCTTATAAAGTTTTCAAGCCTTCCAACATGGATTAAAGAAAAATTTCCGAATGCTGAACAATCAGCAAAGAAAAGCGGACTTGCAGGAGTATTGGCAAAAGATTCTAAAGCTGTAGAATTTTATTCAATGTATAGATTATACGATGGCAGGATGCTAACGGAAGATTATCAAAAGGAATATGTTGTAAATGCTTCTGTTCTTAATGCAATGCATACCGTTTTAAATGAAACCAAAGCAATGCGTAGAAGTAAACAAGGTTCATCACGTAATATATGGGGCAATCTAACAGAAGCTGTTCAATTGGTACATAGCGCAGAGTTTCCTCACACACTTCCAGTCTGCGAAAAGCGATTAAAAATGAAGTTGAAAGAATACTTAGAAGGGGGATACGAATCGCTGATCTCCGGTAAATTTTGTAATCAGAATACACGTAAGGTTACTGCTACAATAGAAAGACTTATACTTTCCTTGTATTGCATGAAAAATAAACCATTCAGCAATGATGTACATGATCTTTATCACCAGTTCTTAGGCGGAGTTATAGATGTTGTAGATATTGTAACAGGCGAACTTATTGACAGGAAGGATTTTATTAAAGAAGATGGGAAATCTATCGCATTAAGTGAAGCAACAATATGGAGTTACCTGAATAAACCAAGTAACAGAGCCATAGTTGATAAATATCGTTCCGGTACCCTTCAATATAATAATGTACACCGTCCACATTTTCGCAGACATAGTCCTTTCTTTGCTTTTAGCAAAATTTCGATGGATGACAGGGATTTGCCACGTAAAATGCAAAACGGTAATCGTGTAAAGGCATATTACGCTTACGATGTGGCTTCCGGTTGTGTTATTGGCAGATCATACAGTAGAAATAAGGATATGGGTCTTGTATTCGATTGTTTCCGTGATATGTTTCGCTTTATTGATGAAAAAGGTTACGGCATGCCTTTAGAAGTGGAAGTTGAACATCACCTTATGGGTGATATCGCCGGCGAACTTGCAGAAATGTTCAAGTTTGTTCATTTCTGCGCTCCGGGCAATAGTCAGGGAAAACGTGCTGAACATTTTAACAAGACTAAAAAGTATAGTATAGAAAAATCGAATCACGGCGGAGTGGGCAGATGGTGGGCTAAAGGAGAATCGTACCGCATTGATCAACCAAAGATAGCTGATGAATTTAAGGAAAAGGCATATGATTATAACGAACTCGTTGCCGATGATATGAACGATGTATCCCAATATAATAATGATCTGCATAGTAATCAGAAAATGTACCCGGGAATGACACGCATGGATGTGCTTAAACATAATATGAATCCTGATGCCGCAAAAATTAACCGTCCTGTGCTTATTAAAGCCATTGGTAACTGTACAACTACATCAGTAACGAGAAACCAAGCTGTAAAAGTTCAATATAACGATTACCAACTTTCGCATCCTTCTATTATCGGCAGACTGCTTCCGAATAATTACAATGTAGAAGCATACTGGCTGCCAGACAGCAACGATGAAATAAAAGAAGTATATATCTATCAGAACGGTTGTTATATTGACACCTGCGCTTTGATTTCACGCTATAATGAAGCTCAGGCAGAGCGTACTGAAGCTGATGAAGCTACAAGAACCGAACAGGCAAAATATATCAGCAGTTACGATAAAATGATTAAAGATAACAAAGCTGAGAAAACTACAAAGCTTGAAATTATCAGGAATGACAAGTTAAATGAAGCAATGATGGTACCGGTAGAAGTTTTGGAAACTATTGCACCGGTGGAAGATGATATTGAAAATTTAATTAATAAAT